>NZ_JAVRBR020000092.1:0-99545 GCF_034531165.2 Dendronalium sp. ChiSLP03b
ATGTCTATACTGACCCTGGTCTTGATGCCTACGAGCAAAAGTACCGAGAGCGCACGTTGAACAACTTGAAGAAAAAAGCCCAGGCTTTTGGCTTAGAACTCATCCCTATTTCCAACGCTACGGAATGTGTTTCTTAGGAGAGTTTACAAGCTTTCTTCCGTTCGGACTTGAAAATGCTCCTTCGATGAGTATCTATAATAGATAAATCTCAGTTGGCATTTTCATGCTTGGTAGTGTACGAAATTCATCTGGACTGCCTTCTTGCACCAAAAGCTAATCTTCCAGTGATTTAGCTGGTACTTCAATTGCTGTTATATCAATTGTGCCATCTGGTGTGAAGCGCTGAAAATGACCTTTTTGTACTAAAATGCGCTCTCCGCAATTAGGACATTGCAACTGACTGTTATTTAAACCTGTAAATTCATATCGGCAGACAGGACATTGATCGCTAACCAAGTTACGTTGCAGCCACCAGCGGAACCCGAAAAATGCGATCGCAGGTGCTAACAGCAGCAATGCAAAAATAATTAACAGTGAATTTACCAACCAGCCCAAGCCTAGTGATGCTAGCAACCAAAAAACTGCTAACAGAGTGAGCCAAGGGCGAAGATTCTCAAGGTTTAATTGCAAAGATTTAAGGCTCATTTTTTAAATATAGTCTTGCTCTCCCTCTAGGATAGCGAGTTTAGGGAGTAGTCAATAGTCTATGGTCAATAGTTAACAGTGAAAAATTTTTGGACTATAAACTCTTGACTAAAGACAAAAGCTGCTGTTGGAAGGCATCCATCCCAAAATTGGCGATCGCTTGCTCTCGCAACCACTGACCATCACAACGTTGGTCATCACCTTTAAGAATTTTTATACAAGCTGCTGCTACAACTTCAGGATTGCGGTGCGGCACTCGCCATCCCAGCTTACCATCCTGCAAAGGATCGGCCGAGCCATCGTCGTCACCAGACAGTACTGGCACACCACAAGCCATTGCCTCTAAATAAACAATGCCAAAACCTTCTTGAGAAGGCATGATATAGGCATCAGCAAGTTGGTAGTGTGCCATCAATTCTTCTGTAGGCACGAAACCAGCAAAAACTACGCGATCGCTCACACCTAAATCTTTTGCTAACTGAGCTAATCGCGGTTGGTCATCGCCACGGCCAATTACCAAGTATTTTACCTCTGGGAAAACTTGAGCTATTTGGGGTAGTGCCCGAATAGTCACATCCACACCTTTATAGATATCTCCCGACCAGAGTCGCGCTACGGTCATTAGCACCTTAGCATCTGTTAAATTATACTTTTTGACTAACTCTGGCAGCTTAGACCCTGGAGTGAATTTATCTCCATCAATCGCACAAGCAAGCATTTTAACTTTGTTGGGGTCTAGATTATTGGCAGCACAAGCGCGATCGCGGCTGTAGCGACTAATTGTCCAAATTCCTGCTGCTGATGCTAAAGCGCGGCGTTCTTGATGTTTGAGTGGTTTCCAAACTTCCTTACCATAAGTTAATACAGTGTACGGTATTCCCAGAGGCTGGCAAAGGGTTTGTATTAATACTGCTAAGTTGATGTGGCCGCAGAAAACATGTTGGGGGCGTTTTTGCAAGAGATACTTAAGTAGAGATCCTGCCATTTTGACCTTTCCCAACTGAGGAGACTGATTTTGAAAGTAATGAAATTTTAAACTCTCAGACTTGAAAGGATTTGAACACTCAGAACTATCTCTCAGCAAAAAGACTTCAGCCTTATAGGCTCCGCTTAACCCTAAATATGCGCGAAAAATATCCTTGACATAGGATTGAATACCACCTTCACGTGCAAAAATCTCTAGGAATACGAACACATGGTTGGCTTTTTTATTCAGATTAGCACTTGAATTTAGAGTTTCTCCCACTGTACCAATTAGCATTTATGTTTTTTATACTCCCAGAGAGGATGCATCGGCGGGTGCGGCCATACCATTTTGCAACCGCTCCATATCTGTTTTTACCATTTTCTCTAAAAGTTCCTCAAAGCTGACTTGAGGTTCCCAACCCAGATTCTTTTTAGCTTTACTTGGGTTGGCGACCAATTGAAAATGTTCGTCCGATCTGAGAAATTTAGTATTAATTACTATATATTTTTGCCAGTCCAATCCCACACACTCGAAAGCTGTAGAAACTAATTCCTTAACACTACGTAGTTTACCTGTACCAATTGCATATTCTTCTGGCTCATCAACTTGCAGCATTCGCCACATAGCTTCAACATAATCACCAGCAAAACCCCAATCTCGTTTAGCATCTAAATTGCCCATTTCTAAAGTGTCAGTGAAACCCAATTTAATGGCTGCGGCAGCTAAAGAAACTTTGCGGGTGACAAACTGAGGCGATCGTAAAGGAGATTCATGATTAAATAGAATTCCACTACAGGCAAATAGGCCATAGCGCTGTCGGTGATGCACCATTGTCCAATGGGCATGTAGCTTGGCTGCTGCGTAAGGATTTTTGGGACGAAAGGGGGTTTCCTCATCTTGAGGCGAACAGGACACATCCCCAAACATTTCAGAACTGCTGGCTTGATAAAAGCGTGTAGACAAACCAGTCTGCCGTACTGCCTCCAATAACCGAGTAGCAGTACCGGTGATTAAATCTAAAGTTCCCAAGGGGTCTTTCCAGGAATCAGGTACAAAACTGGGAGCAGCCAAATTGTAAATTTCTTGGGGGCGGAGTTGTTCAACCGCAGTCAAAAGTGCCTCACTGTCTCTTAAATCAACTGTGTAAATTTCTACTTTGGTTGCCAAATCTCCCAGTTTTGCTAAATTAGGTTGCCGATATGGCGACACTAAGCCTACAACTCGGTAACCTTGATTGAGGAGTAGATGGCTGAGATAGTAGCCATCTTGACCAGTAATTCCTGTAATTAGAGCTGTTTTAGTCATATCTTGTCTGCTATCTCCTCTATCTACGTCAGCACAAAACGACTCTTATTGAAGAACACAAAATTGCTTTGAGTAATTGAGGCTTATGGCAATGCTAGTTTTTATTCCTCAACAGCATCATTACGTCTAGTTAGGCGTGCCTCAACAAAAGTTAAGATTACCAACAATGCTGCCAAATCCTAGCAAAGGATTAACTGCAACTCGTATGCTGACTTTACTGAATTGAATATGTTTTTTTATACAAAATGATGTAGGTTTTACTGTTTAACTAACTATAATTCCGTGTAAATAAGCAAAATTAATTTTATAAAGTTTCAGCAGATTGAGGAGATTGAGCAATTTAGTCATAAGTAAGGAGTCAGAACAATCATATCTCCTGACTCCTTGTTTTTACCTTTGACCTTCTTGGGCATATTTGACAATTAGCAGACAATTCCTACCATCATCACTGCGTTCGTAAACAACACTGTCAGCTAAGCGCCGCAGGAGAAACCAGCCGTAACCCCCTACTTGCAGAGTACCTGGCTCTGGCTCTGCGATCGCATCGGGATTAAAAGGTTTCCCATGATCCCAAATTTTGATCTCCAATCGGTCTATCCACAGGCTAACTTCAATCTCTATAGTTGTTTCCGGTGGTAAAGCACGATGAGCGTGACGAACTGCATTAGTAAAACCTTCTGCTAATGCTAAGTTGAGGCGGTAAAGTTGGCTTTCTGACCAGCCAAATTGAGACAAATATTTCAGACAAAACTGCTCAAACCATTGTTGTACTTGGTTTAGAAGCTTCAGTTCGCTCTTCACCGTTAGATGGTCTTGCTGCACTATGCTAAGCATTGACCGTGTTTTGAATATAAGTAAATCCAAGTTGCTAGTTATCGAATTCTGCGCTTTTAGCAAAATTTCTCTGACAGTTGAAAAAAACTTAATTTGGCATATTTTTTGTACCAAAATACAAAACATAGTCGATTTTGGTATTCCTAGGATTATAACTAGCAACTTAATATTAAGCTAAGTGAAAAATGTTTATATTTGTTTTTTTTGGTAATTTTCGATTTTGGAGTTACTTTTTCATCCAAAACTTCAAATCCCATATACCAGTTGGACTATTAAAATTGACGCCTGTTGATTTTTTCAAAAGCACATCTGCATATACTCTTGAAACAGGCGTCAAAACTCTTTGTGGTGACTAGTTTAGAAAAGTCCCAAGGTCAAGGATTTATCTAATGGCAATGCGGCACCAATACCCAGCCACAGAGTGACGAGAGTGCCAAAGAGAAACACTGTAGTCGCAACTGGACGGCGGAAGGGGTTTTGGAACTTATTAACGTTCTCAATGAAGGGAACGAGGATCAATCCCAGAGGCACAGAGGCCATTGCTAACACTCCTAAGAGTTTGTTAGGAAGCGATCGCAAAATCTGGAATACAGGATACAAGTACCATTCTGGTAAAATTTCCAACGGTGTGGCAAAAGGATTTGCTGGTTCACCTGTCATAGCAGGATCTAGAACTGCTAGAGCCACTATACAAGCGAACGAACCCATGATTACCACTGGAAATACGTACAATAGGTCATTAGGCCAAGCTGGTTCGCCATAATAGTTGTGGCCCATGCCTTTAGCAAGTTTGGCTCTAAGTTGAGGATCGCTCAGATCGGGTTTTTTCTGTGTTGCCATTTTTAAATGCGCTCTCCTGCTTAAGTTCAGTTAAAGCATTTGTAAAGCTACCAGCTATTAGGTGACCCTAAAGAGCAGCTAGCACCGCTGTTATTTCTGCTAGGCAGCCGCCCTAGGGTATCTACAGCTTTCAGCTTAAGATACGAGTGTTTGTTTTGTTGGTAACTTAATAAGTCATTTATGACTAATTTTCCCTAAGTTTAAAACAAACGACTTAATCTTGGAACTGACTGCTGTTGCCTTTTCGCATTTGAGCTGATTAGATTACAAAGGACCGGAAATTCCTTGCTTGCGGATCATCAAGAAGTGGAATAGCATGAAGACCGCAATCAGCCAAGGTAGCACGAATGTGTGGGCGCTGTAGTAGCGAGTCAGTGTTGCTTGGCCAACACTAGAACCACCGCGTAGGAGGTCAGAAATCAAAACGCCTACTACGGGAATTGCTTCTGGTACGCCGCTGACAATTTTCACCGCCCAATAGCCAACTTGATCCCAAGGCAGGGAGTAGCCTGTTACACCAAAGGAAACAGTGATTACAGCTAGGATAACGCCACTTACCCAAGTCAATTCACGGGGCTTTTTGAAACCACCTGTGAGGTACACCCGGAAGACGTGCAGAATCATCATCAACACCATCATGCTGGCAGACCAGCGGTGGATGGAGCGAATTAACCAACCAAAGCTCACATCATTCATGATGTACTGTACAGAAGAGTAAGCTTCGGCAACTGTTGGTTTGTAGTAGAACGTCATGGCAAATCCAGTGGCGAACTGGATGAGAAAGCAAGTCAGGGTAATTCCACCCAGACAGTAAAAAATATTGACGTGGGGAGGGACGTACTTGCTGGTTACGTCTTCAGCGAGCGCCTGAATTTCCAAGCGTTCCTCAAACCAGTCGTAAACGTTGGCCATACAATCTCAAATTCCTAAAAATCGGATGCGGTCGATCAATCTCCCAATTAGCATTTTGGGATTTTCACAAACAAGAGTTGGTTCGTTTGCTTTTAAGCTTTCAAAGTGATAAAAGTTTAAAAAAACTTAACACTCTGCCAATATGGAATATATTGCGTTCTCTTTGCAACCCAATACAAAAAATGGTGGACACAAAGTAGATCTTATCGTTTGTTGAGCGCGATGCATCAGCATCAATTGCCTTAACAAGTTGATGAGAACAATGCACCACTTCTATAAAAAAAGTAACATAATCGAGAGATAGATTTCATCAACAACAAGGTAATTGGGCAGTTATAGGCAATTTGGGTTGAGGTGGACTTGAAAATGCGGTTCATGAACAAACAGATTTTCCGGTTAGGATTTTCACTACTGATGGCTTGTTGCTTGGCGCTGGGCGGGATGAGCCAACCAGCAGCAGCATTAACGCAGGAACAAAAGCTAGTTTCAGAGGTTTGGCGAATTGTTAATCGCACTTATCTGGATGGGACGTTTAATCATCAAAACTGGGCAACGGTCAGGCAAAAAGCTCTAGAAAAGCCGCTCAACGACCAAAAAGCAACTTACGGGGCAATTCAGAGGATGCTTAAAAGCCTGGATGACCCTTTTACCCGCTTTTTAGACCCAGAACAGTACCGCAGTTTGCAGGTGAATACCTCTGGAGAATTGACTGGGGTAGGTTTACAAATTGCCCTAAATCCCCAAACGGGAAGGTTGGAAGTCGTATCTCCCATCGCAGGTTCACCAGCCGATAAAGCCGGAATTAGACCGCGCGATCGCATTCTCAAAATTGAAGGGATCTCTACAGAAAATCTCACCCTCGACGAAGCAGCGGCCAGGATGCGCGGTCCTATTGGTAGTCTGATTACGCTGTCGATCGAACGAGATGGAGAGGGAGAAACAGAAGTTAGAGTAGTGCGCGATCGCATCGCTCTTAATCCTGTGGTGGCAGAATTACGTGTTTCTCCACAAGGTACGCCCATTGGTTACCTGCGCCTAACTCAGTTTAATGCCAATGCCTCTATGGAATTGGCGCACGCTATTTCTAGTCTAGAAAAAAAAGGTGCTGCTGCCTATATTCTGGATTTGCGAAATAATCCTGGTGGACTATTGCAATCAGGAATTGAAATTGCCCGTCTGTGGTTAGATTCTGGCACCATCGTTTACACCGTAAATCGGCAAGGCATTCAGGGCAGTTTTGAATCGTTCGGTCCAGCTTTGACAGACGATCCTTTAGTAATTTTGGTTAATCAAGGAACAGCCAGTGCCAGCGAGATTCTCGCAGGTGCACTACAAGATAATGGTCGTGCCCAGTTGGTAGGTGAAACCACCTTTGGTAAAGGCTTAATTCAGTCCTTGTTTGAATTGTCTGATGGTTCTGGCTTGGCAGTAACAATTGCTAAATATGAAACTCCTAAACACCGAGATATTAATAAATTAGGTATTAAGCCTGATACAGTGATTATCCAAGCAGCCCTTACCCGCGAACAGATTGCTACAGAAGCGGATCTCCAGTATCAAGCAGCAGTAGAACAGTTGAAGACTAACTCTGTAGTGGCGGGAAAGGCGTAAAAAGTTAGGAGTTAGGAGTTTGGGGTGCATCCCGATTTAGCAGATTTATTTGTAGTGCGAGCCTCTTGCTCGCTACCATCTATTACGCGAGTGAGACGCTCGCACTACATATTCTAAAATGGGATGCTCTTGGAGTTATGAGTTATTAATTTCTAACTCTTAACTATTAACTCTCAACTCTCACAGCAGCAAAGCTGGTAAATCCAGAGAGGCAAGGCGCTGGTAAGCATTATCTATGACACGTTCACCCCTGAGAAAACCAGTGTTAGCACCAGGACAAATATAGTGGAGAGTTTCTGGTGTAAAGCTTTTTAGCAGAGACTGGAGACTTTGAATCTGCCTTGGCCAATGGAATGTTTTTGCTGTCCGCAATGGCATTGGTTCGCCCTGCTGATTAGGAACTAAATGTCGTCCGGAAAACAGTACACCTCCAAAATCACTGTAGTATAGGCAAGATGAACCGGGAGAATGACCGGGTGTCCAAATTAATTTGGCTGTGGAAGTGAGCGTAAATTCTTGGGCAAAGGTGGTTACGGTTAATCCTGGTAATAAATAGGCTTCTTGCTCCTGAATCAGAACTTCGCATCCCATAGCTTGCTGAATTTCTGCTGTTTTACCAATAGCACCTCGATGGGTGAGAAATAACCAACGCACGCCCCCATGCGATCGCAAAAAATCCTGATAGGTTTGGTTTAAAGCCGGGCAATCTATGAGGATATTGCCTTCATTTCTTACAATGAAGTAAGATGTTCCTCCTAATGTGTCCCGATTGGGTGGAAAGGCAAAGATGCTGTTTAGTATGGAGTCCGATTGGAGGTTACCTTTGCTCGGAACTTCGTAAGAGAGTACAGCCCTTGGTAGCTTAGCTGTCTGACTTGGCTGTTGAGGTAGGGGGCACATGAGAAAAAACCCGAAACTGAGGAGTTATGAAAAATTTGGTTACAGAGTTGAACTTCTTAAGAATTTATACTTGAGACTTAAAAGCGCTGTTAACCGTTCGGGGAAAGGTGGGGTTTAAAGTCTGCCTTGTAGTGAGAGCTGTGGTGCTGTCACTAATGGTAGGACATTTTTTCAAAATCACTGAAGATCATGACATTTTGGTTTCTTCTCCTACTGGGATTAGCTACTTATTTAATGGTGCAGCGGAGCGTCGCTAACATCACCCGGACTCCAGTTTGGTTGTTGTGGTTGGTGTTGATGACACCAGCATTGCTATTGAGCGGGTGGACACTAATGTATGGGGCAAAACAACCTCCGCCGCCATCACTGATCGTTTGGCCCTCCATTTTCTGCCTTCTGTTATACTGGCTGTTATTTCAATTGGGGCGTAGAGCGCCAAGGGATACACAAACTGAACCCCAAGCTCCAGAATCACAATCGGCTATCAATCCTACCGCAGAACCAGTACTAGTGCGTCCCATCGAACCAACGGAAGAAACCCAGCTGCGAAATTGTTTTCCTTGGTCTGTTTACTACATTCAAAACATTGAATATAGACCCCAAGCCGTGATTTGTCGGGGTCAGTTGAGAACTACACCAAGTAGAGCTTATCAACAGATTAAAGCAAATGTTGAAAAAGAATTTGGCGATCGCTTCTTGGTGATTTTTCAAGAAGGCCTCAATGGCAAACCCTTTTTTGTACTTGTTCCTAACACTCAAGCGGTTAGAGAAGCAAATGCAGGCAAACCAGAAAAGTTAACGCGACCAGGATTAGCATTATTACTAGTATTAGCTACTTTAGTAACTACTACCCTAGTGGGAGCAAGAACCGCTGGTATTGAAATAACGCAACTACAATCTGACCCAACTGTTCTTTTGCAAGGACTGCCTTATGCTGTAGGGCTAATGACTATCTTAGGCATCCACGAACTTGGTCATTATTTGACAGCTAGGTTCTATAAAATTCGCTCGACGCTGCCTTACTTTATCCCCATGCCTTTTTTCTTGGGAACTTTTGGTGCATTTATTCAAATGCGTAGCCCCGTTCCCAACCGCAAAGCTTTATTTGACGTGAGCATTGCTGGACCAATTGCTGGTTTTATCACTACATTACCCTTGTTAATATGGGGTCTGGCTAATTCTGATGTGGTGCCTCTGACTGAAAAAACCGGACTGTTGAACCCTGATGCTCTCAATCCCAAATATTCAATCTTACTAGCGTTACTCTCGAAGTTAGCATTAGGCAGTGAGTTAACCGCAAGATCCGCTATCGATCTGCACCCAGTAGCAGTAGCTGGTTTTCTAGGACTAATCGTAACAGCTTTGAACCTTATGCCTGTAGGCCAACTCGATGGCGGTCATATTGTCCATGCCATGTTTGGACAACGAACTGCAATCGCGATCGGGCAAATTTCACGCTTGTTGCTGCTACTACTTTCTTTAGTTCAACCAGAATTTTTTGTGTGGGCGATTATTTTATTGTTCATCCCGTTAATTGATGAACCTGCTTTGAATGATGTTACTGAACTGAATAACGGACGTGACATTTTAGGGTTGATAGCAATGGCTTTGTTAGTAATGATTGTACTGCCATTACCGCAAGCGATCGCCCGCTTATTGCAAATATAGGGGAAGGAGGCAGGGACGCGGTAAGGCAGTGAAAGAACTTTCCGTGTCCCCTCATGTCCCTCATCCTTTAGTCGCCAGCCTCCTCTACCTTCTCCTACTAACTTGAAGCTGAATTAGCAGTCTCTGAAACTTTTTTGGTTGATGGAACGCCACCCATGCGAATCTCAGAAGTGAAGGAAGCAGTACTAAAGCCATCAGAGCGTTTTAATACACGTACACGCATACGTAAATTGGGGCTGGCAAACCATAAGCGCTCTTCAGAACAAATATTTTCGTACTCTGTAGTTAGGGTCAATGCGCCATCACTGCCTACCTTATAACGTCCAATGACAGAGGCTTCCTTCGTAGAACCTGTTTCTCGGAGTAATTTGCCTTCATCGGGATTATCCACATCAGGTATGGAAACTAGGACAGCAGAACCGCTATCTTTTTGTTGATTTCCTTCCATTATCCCGTTCCAGGTAACTTTGGCACTACAAGCAGCGGAACTATGAGCAATTTTGTATCGCTGACACAGCTTGATTACCTCTGGATGATCTGCTGCCAATATCTCAATAACGATGTCTGACTTACCATCTTCAAATTGCTTAAAAGCCAAATGGTGACTAGTACGATGGGAAAACCATTTACCAGCACTCAAATCAAAAAACTCTTTAATATTCATGAATGAAATTATCCTGCATTCAAATGCTAAAAATCCTACTAAATTATTTCTTAAAAAATAGCAGGAGATACTGAGCTAAGCTCGATCGCTTTTTTCCTCTAGCCTCTTGAGGGAAATCGTTGCTGCTTCAGCGACGTTGGGATGAACGTCTTTTTCCAAGTATTTCAAAGCTGATACGCTTTTGGGGGTGGGAAGATGTCCCAAAGCTTCTGCAAGACGTTGCCGCACTAACCAATCATCTGATTGAGCAAAGCGCAGGATACTATCGACAGACTCAATGTCTTCAATTTCTCCTAGCGCGGAGATTGCAGCTTGTTGCAATACTATTTCCTGGCTATCCAAAGCCTGAATGAGAATTTCGCGAGCGCGTGGATCTTTAAGGTTACCTAGGGACACAGCTGCACTAAAGCGTACTAGCCAATCAGTATCTTCATAAAATGCCCGCGCCAGCACTTCAAAAGCTCTAGCATCACCCAAATATCCTAAAGCACCAGCAGCATCAGCGCGAATGCCATAGTCTGGGTCGGTTTCTAGAATTCTCATTAAAATTGGATAACTTTCTGCTGTTGGTTTAATTCCTAAGGCAAATATTGCCATGGAGCGCAGTTGCAGAGATTCATCATCCAACACCTTTTTAATTAAAGGTACTGCATCTTCGGGGGATACATCACGCAGATTGGCAAGAGCTACCATGCGATCGCGCAAATTCGGACTTTCTAACTGAGCAGAGATTTCCTCTAAGGGTAGAGCAGCCATTTTGATTCAAAGCATCTTCTTTACTTATCTTTACTTTACCTGATTCGTTCATAAGGCTGTCACGGTGATAGCGTAAGAGTTTGGTGGCATTCCCGAACAGCACAATTATGTGTAAAAAATCACCCAATGCTATTTCATACCTGATTATGTGTTTGATTTAGCAGCCAGAATTAACACTCAACTGTTCCTCAGGTATGAAGAGAAGACTTAGGTGGCGAACGTAGGTTAAAGGTGCAATTGTCAAATACAGCTTCAAACCTTGAGGAGAATAAAAATGGTTCAACTCAGCGAACGTCCAGGCACCAAAAAAATCACAAATTTGCAAGATAAGTTTATCTACGAAGTTGGTGGGATGTACGATGCTGAACATCGCTTCTTGGAAGCGCAGCAGATGATGTGGCAGTGTTGTCAAAACAATCAGTTGAAATCCTTGATTGAAACCCATATCCGGGAAACCGAGCAGCAAATTAGAAATCTAGAGCAAGTGTTCAGCACCTTGAAACAGCAACCACAGCGGGTTAATTGCGATGCCGCCGCTGGCCTTGTCAGTGACGCTCAAAAATTAATGCTATTAGCTGCTGATAATCCTAAAATCGTGGAGTTGATAATTGCAGGAGAGCAGGGCAAGGTCGAACAATCGGAGATTACCTGTTATCGTTGCTTGATTAAGGATGCTGAGCAGATGGGACAGAATCAAGTAGTGCAACTGCTACAGCAAAACTTGCAACAAGAAGAGCAGATGGCTCAAAAGCTTGAGCAGCTTAAGTCACAGTTATTTCAAGAGGCAAAGTCAGCTGGAGGTTCAGCTACTAGTAAGTCTCGCTAATCTCTGTTTGTAAACCAAATGTTCATTTGAGATCAAACCAATAAGTAAGCCACAGTGTTACATCTGTGGCTTTTGTTTTGAAAGTTTTCATTTTCATCTGGTTTGACATCTCACTTAAAACCTTAAGACTATTGATAGATAACTATATACATAGCAAGAGAGAAAGAACACTTCGATAAACAAGGTAAGATTTGCTTGAATCCTGATAATTGCTGTGTTTTTAGGATTTCATGCAGTGGGATAACCACAATATTGTCGCAAATATTACCCCGATTTTTCAGCGGGGTTTTCTTTTAGGGGTGTGGCATACTCTGCGATCGCTCCATTTTTCTGTAGTACTAGTAGTATTTATTTGGATGCAACAAAGGTTATAACTCTACGACCTGACTCTATTTTGAAAATGGCTATAAGCATGGACACGAATAGCTTTAAAGAAGCGATATCTAGACTGTGAAGTAAAAAAATATTTTATTTCTCTAATTTACTGAACTTTTTCGTCACTATAGTAGTGTTTATTTTGACTCTAAAAGAGATTATTTTATGTAGTAAAGTATTTTTAAATTTAAACTTATAAGTATTTTTACGGTTAAATTACCTGCTGAAGCTTTGTTGAACCTACCTAACAAATAACATCTCACGGATAGTTTTGATGAATATTTCACTAAACTAAATTCCTTAAATAAGTGATGACGAACCTATCCCCAGCAGTTAGACTATAGGTCCAAAGAGATTACCGACAGGTAAAGAGCTGAAGTTGTAAGACACCAGTTTTTCATAGAAGGTTAGAGTTCAGTATTCCACTCAAATTAACCGTAGTAGTCCAACTACGGTTTTTTTGTTGCGAGACAATCCTAAAGGTGAGCGATATAATCAGCGTCGGTTGGATAATTTGAGATACAAACGCAGCTTGGCCTAAATAAATAACCCCTTCCGATTCACCAGTCGCCTGATGCCATTTTCTACCCTGCGAGAAGGCTTTCGCCTACAACGGGGAGCCACTGCGTTGGGGAGGTAGCGCAGTGGACGGGTTCCCCGACATAAAGCGACTGCCGTCGGCTTTGCCGACTTGTTCGCTCAAACGCGTTCCCGCAGGGTAGCAAGTGGCGTGGGAATCCTGCACAGAAGTGGCTTTGGAAGGAAACCCTCCGACGCGTAGCGTCTCACGCCACTTACTCCACTTGGGGAAACCAAGTACAGCAGCAGGGCTATCAAATTTTTGCATTGTGTGATGCTGTACAGGTAGCGTCTCACGCCACTTACTCCACTTGGGGAAACCCCAAGACCGCAGTGGCTCCCCTTGGGAGAAGACTCGCGCTTCGCTACGCTATGGCAACTTCTCTCCGCAGCGCTGGTTCACCATTTTAAACGCCTGAAACCCTTGCAAAAAGGTAATTACGAATCACGCACAGTGGTACTAGGGTGACTGCCTGATTTTTGTAAGTGTATAAGTAGAAAGGTGCAAATAAACATAACTATGTAACGAAAAGTAAACTTAGCTCAAACCTTCTTCCCTTCTGCCTTCTGCCCTCTGCCTTCTGCCTTGTCTCAACGATAAATATTCACACCGATCTACTTACTTGATTAATTTAAGCTGCAATCTTGGGAACAATAGACCCACAAATCATGATTGATATCTTTACTCCAGACTTGATAAACAAGCTCTGGAGTTTCTTTTTGCAAGAATGAGTTAATTTTATTAACTGGCACTATCTTGAGGTATATAAAAAACTACTATAGGACTCTTATTTTATTTTTGAAAAATCAAATTGGCTATAAGCTTGCCATACAAAGGTTTCTTTTTCAGAATACTTAGAAAAATTCAAGTAGTATTGCTGTATCTGGTCATTGTAGCTTCAAAAACGGTTTTTCTAGAGATAATTACTAATATTAGTAATTATGCTTGTATCTCATATGAAGCAATGTTTAGTAGTTGTACCGCGCCAATAATTAAGTTTATATGAATAAAAATAGTATATAGTTTTTCAGTTTTAAAGTTTATGTTTTTAAAGAGATTCAGTGGTGTAGTAGCGACAATTATCCTTTCATGTGGTAGCACAGCAATCGCCCAAACAACTAATAACAATCTTTATATTCAAGTAGGTTCTGACAGTAATGGTGAACCAATCATACTTGATTTGGCATCAATAAAAGGAACTGAGTATATCATTTTACAGAAGCATGATGACGGCATGGCACAAACAAATCTTCGTGCTTCTTGTGGTCAACATAGGTTAGTTTCAACAAGATTATCTATTTACAACTCGACTGGGAAGTTGACCCGTGACGATAAAACCAAGCGAGAAATTTCCCTCAAGCTTGGTACTCCTGAAGCTAACTCTATGGAAATTGTTTGTCGGGGAGCAGAAGTTCGTGGTGGTAAGCGTCGGTAACTTGAAAATAGCGAGTGAGGAAGAGCCAACAAAGCAAAAAGCGATCGCTCCTAGCGCCAACCGGAAAAGCGAACGCTTTGTAAACCCCCATATAGGAGACAAATAAATGATTACACAAGTACAAACCAAAGTAGATGAAGTTAACTCTCAAGCATTCCCATAAAGAGAATCTATCAAACATACACTGATTGGTTCTCCCAAAGCCGTTACTAGCACAATTCGCATTCTGCACCAACTCAGATATGCTGAGATTGGTGATTGGAGTCCCCTATTACCAACTGGAATCACAGGTGAAGTAATAAGCATTCTGGTACGTTCGATTTTAGTGCAATAGCTGTCAATGCCTTTTTGGCAGGGGTAAGAGTAAAGGTTAAAGGGAAAGATCCCCCTGTGTCTTCTTCCCCTGCACTATGTGATTCAGTAGCATTACCGCGTTGGTAGTTCTGGGTGTGTAGCCGAGTACTTTGCCACTATTCTAGAAATCTCAGGGTTGTAAAGTCTGAGATAATTCCAATAGTTACCAAATACTTGCCGCACATAATTTTTGGTTTCATCAAAGGGAATTTCTTCAACAAACTCATCTGGATCTTGTGTAGAGAGAGTTTGCAACCATTTGGAGACGTTACCCGGACCGGCATTGTAACTAGCGATCGCCAGCAGTGAATTATTCCCATACTGCTGATGGGTATGATCCAAATACCACGTACCCAACATGATGTTTTGGTTGGGATTTTCGAGGTTAATTGTTTTGCTATCTAATTTAATTTGTGGGGCTATCCATTTAGCTGTATCTGGCATTACCTGCATCAAACCAGTAGCACCGGCAACGGATTTAATTTTCGGTTCAAACCGCGACTCTTGACGGATTAAAGCAGTGACTAACAGAGGATTAAGTTGACGCTCTTGAGACCACTTTTCAATTTCCTGAAGATAAGGAAATGGATAGCGGGCTTGCCAGTATGTTATCTGTTTGCTCAAAGCTTGATATTGGGCTTGTTCCTGGGGGATTTCTCGGTCTTCCAATTTAGAAATGATGTCAATTCCCGATAGATTTTCTCCTTTGGCTAACCGCACCAACCCTTCAGTAAATTGCTCTGCAACAGTGGGCTGTTGTTTATTCAGAAATTCTGTCTCCCATTGCAGCCAAGCATCACGGTCTTGACCTAGTAGGTACAATTCTTTGAAAGTTTCTGAACCAGCGGTAGGCACAGGACGCTGCCTGGGAACTACCTCTGGATTCATGTCACGCAAGGTTTTAAAGTTGCCGACATTCAGACCGAGGAGGATTGCCGATCGCCATGCATAGTAAGAATAGGGAAACTGACTGAGGGTGTACTCGAAAGCTGCTTTAGCCTGCTGTTGCTTGCCGAGAGCATTTGCCCATTTACCAACCCAAAAGCCTGCTCTAGGAGCCAATATGCTGTTAGGGTTGTTGGTAGTAATTGGTTGTGCCCATTCCCAGGCTGCTGCGTAATCTTTGGCTTTGGCTTTATCTTGGGCGATTTTCCAACGATACTCTGCCGCTTCATCAGAGGTTCCGTATTTGGCTATGAGTAATTCCCAAGTTTCTTGAGCCGCTTTTTGATCCTTGAGACCTTCCAGAATTTTAGCTTTTGCTGCTAGTGCCTGACTCGCTTGGTCAGGAAATTTATTGATTACTAGGTTAACGTATGGTATGGCATCTTTGCGTATTTTTGCCATTTCTCCCAGACGTAGCAGGGCAGTTCCTGTTTCTTTAGCATCTGGAAATTGCTGTACCAGTTGGTTGTAGGTGGCGATCGCTGTTGAGCGGTTTTTACCTTCTATCTGCAATCCTCGGCCAATGCGGTAGAGGTTGCGGGGTGTTTGAGTTGCTTTAGCATAGGCATCCGCAGCTTTAGCAAACTGATTGTTTTCCCAATAGGCTGTACCAATGATTTCCCAATCTTGGGGTTTGAGGGAGGGCTGCTTCACTAGCCCATCTAACACACCTACTATGCCTGGTTGAGTATAGGCATATTTTGCCAAGATTAACTGCAATTGCGGCTGATTGGAAGCCTCTTGCAACAACTTGCGAATAATTTCCCAAGTTAGGGGATTGGCAGGAAATTGCGCGATCGCCTGCTGCTGTAGCTTTGGTTGGGCGATGAGATACATTGCTTTCACTGTGGCCGGTTCTTTGGGATACAGTTTCAGCACTTTTTGCCTGAGATCCGAAGCTTTGCCGTCCTCGCCCAACAGATCCTGTGCCTGCGCTTGTTTCAGTAAAATATAAGGCGCTAAGGCAGGATAATCTTTTTCTAGTCCTTCCAGTAAAACCAGTGCCTTCTGCGCTTGCGTTCTTTCAATGTAATCACTCGCCAATAGATATCTGGCCCTTTCCCGGTCTGGCGAAGGGGCATTTTGGGCGAGGTCTGCTAGTTTGTCCGCCCGTTCCGCTGGCGATAGCGATACGAGTGGGAACACAGCTGATTTGGCTTTGTTGGCATCAGATTGCTCAATCTGATTGCTACTTAGTTTAAGCCATTGTCCTAGGGATTTTCCTATCTCCGGTGCCGCCACCATTGCCCCAGCTGAGAAGGCAAACAGCGCCGCACCAGCAATTAGAGGAATTTGCTTTTTTTGTAGTTTCTTCAGCATGGATACCCGCTGAGAAGTTCCGATGAATTTCTTGAAACTTTAGCATTCCTGGCCGGAAGTGTAATCAGTTTTTGCATTGAGATTTTTAATTTTTTGAAGAATAAAGCAACTTGCCCACTCCGTTGTTGCCAGTACTGAAGCTTGTAGCCTACCCTTGATTTCATTAACATCTACCGGAGGTGGGTGTTGTACTTTAATTTTTGTGGTTAACAACCGTTAGTGGTAGCGAGCGTGCTGTTAATTACATATTTTTATAGCATTCTCAACTACCAGTTATGTTACAGCAAAATATTCTAGAACTGGCTAAACAGATTAATGTGAAAGCGTTCGCTCTTCCTGCTAGAGACGCTGACGAGAACGTCAAAACCAATAGAGATCGCATTTCTACTGAACCAGCAACTACAGACCAAAAACATTACAGAAAAATTCAGCACAGAGATATTAAATCAAACAGCCATCAGTTATCAGTGTTTCGCTAATTCTGGAGTACGCCCTTTCAAACCGATCATTAACTTGAGGATAAACACTTTTAGCAAAGGTACTCGCTGCAAAAACCATAAACCGAGGCGACGAACTAGTACTAATGGTAAAAACTTATTAGAAAACATTCGATCTAACAAATCGGTGAAACCTAAAATTGTTAGGTTCTCTCGTTTGCGCCAGCGTTCATAGCGTTTGAGGATCTGAATTTTGCCAATATCTTCACCCGCCTCGTGCGCTGCTTGTAGGACTTGCGCCAAAGCAGCAGCATCTCGAATACCCAGATTTAAACCTTGTCCACCAACGGGATGGCAATTGTGCGCTGCATCACCAACTAATGCTAATCGAGAAAGAACATAGCGATCGCTTTGCATGAGTTGTACTGGAAAAATAAAGCGATCGCCTAATAATTCCAATTTACCCATGTGGTTGCCATAACGACGAGTTAGTTCAGCTAAAAATTGCTCATCATCTAAGGCACATAAGGCTTTTGCTTCTTCGTGAGGAGCTGTCCACACAATGCGGCAACGGTTCCCCGGCAAAGGTAAAATCGCAAACGGGCCGCTAGTCCAAAATCTTTCGTAAGCAGTGTCATTGTGGGGTTTTTCTGGTTTCACAAAGGCGACAATACATGACTGCCAATATTTCCAGCCGTGGGTTTTGATACCTGCTGCTTGACGAATCGGCGATCGCGATCCATCTGCGGCTACCAGTAATTTACTGCGGACTGTATATATCTGCTCGGCAATCTTAATATCTATAGCCACAATGTCTTGCTGATACTGCGTCTTTACTACCTCAGCCGGACAGAAATAAGTCACATTGGGACAATTTTGCACAAACTCTTGCAAGGGCTGTAACAGCGCTTGGTGTTCCGCTACATAACCCAACTCTGGCGTACCTAAATCACCTGTTTGAAATTCCACCACATCAGGATAATCGGCATCTGAAAGCCGAACTTGGCGGTATTTAGCAATTTGCGGCAGTATTTTGTCCCAAATTCCAATTCCTTGGTAAATCAGTGCCGAAAGCATGTGAATTGCATAAGCTTGCCCTTTGGCTACCGCCGCCGATGCCACTTTTGCTTCAATCAGTAGGATATTCAAACCAGAATTTTTCAGGGCAGAGGCTAGGGTTAGCCCAACAATTCCACCGCCGACAATTACCAAATCATAGTCATATCCCCGTTTGTCTGTTGAGGTTTTTAGAGGGGAAATTTGAGTGAGTTGCGTTAGCGTCATTGTGAAGATAAGTTAAGCCATCCTAACTCTTATTTTTACGCGATCGTGCCCTCTTGAGCAAGTTGAGCAGCTAAACAGCAGTTGACTAATGTACTGACTCAGCAAGAAATCATAGAATTTATTAAGAAACTATGCAGTATAACGGTTACGTTATACTACTTCACAGACTTCGTGCTGGACAGGAATTTGAACTATAAACTCTGTTCCTTCTCCAAGTGTGGACAAAAATTCTAACTTACCGCAATGTTTTTCGGTGATGATTTGATAGCTAATAGCCATTCCCATTCCTGTACCCTTACCGACAGGCTTGGTTGTAAAAAACGGGTTAAAAATCTGTTTTTGAATCGATTCAGGAATCCCAGGGCCATTGTCAGCGATCGCAATTTGCACCCACTGCGAATCAACGACAGAGGTACGAATTGTGATGCGAGGATTATCCTTGATTTTTCGATCTATTCGTTTAGCAATGAGTTCTTCTAGAGCATCAATGGCATTCACTAGAATGTTCATAAACACCTGGTTGATCTGTCCGGCGTAGCATTCTACATTTGGCAAATTACCGTAGTTTTTGATGACTTGAATTTCTGGGCTTTTATCGGTGGCTTTGAGGCGATGCTGCAAAATCATCAGGGTATTGTCGATGCCTTCATGAATATCTACAGCTTTAAACTCACTTTCATCTAAGCGGGAGAAGTTACGCAGTGACAGTACAATATCCCGAATACGCTCCGTCCCACTATTCATAGAGTCCAATACCTTAGTCACGTCTTTTTCCAAAAACTCTAAATCAATGGCTTTGCGTTCGGTTTGAATTTCGGTAGGTGGGTTGGGAAAGTAACGGTGATAAAGCTCGATCAGTTGCATTAAGTCATTGATATATTGCGTTATGTGGCTGAGGTTTCCGTAAATAAAGCTAACGGGATTGTTGATTTCGTGAGCAATGCCAGCCACCATTTGACCTAGGGCAGACATCTTTTCACTTTGAATCATTTGAGCTTGCATGGTATGCAAACTCTTTAGCGTATTTTCTAACTCTTGACTTCTCTGCTCCAAGTCTTTCTGAGAGTTTTCTAACTCACAAATGACTTTCTTAAGTAAAAATTCTTTTGTTGCAATGTCAGTTTCTAGCTGGCGGCGTTCGGTTTCACAGCGTTCTAGCTTTTTCCGAAAGATGCGGTTTGCCTTTTCTAAATCCTGGCTCTGTATGGAATTGTTTTGGTTGTCCATGCACCACTTATACTAATTCGTAATTTGTGAAGCAGTACGGTCTTGGGATTTCACGCCACTTCCTACCGTGCGGGAAGGCGTTCCGCCTACAACGGGGGGAACCCCCCTTCGGGTTCGCAGTTCCTTCAAGTCGGCGAAGCCGCCCAACGGACTGCTCACCGCAACGGAGTGGTTCCCCAAGTGGAGTAACTGCCGTTAGCGTAGCGTTAGCGAGCTTGCGTTCGCGCAGCGTCTCGTAGAGAGCGTCACCCGTTCACCGTCAGGCGTTCCCGCAGGGTAGGGTAATTGCTAATTCGTAATTAGGGCACACTTCCAAAAGCTTAATACAAACTGTTTCTAAAACTTGACCCAGTGCCTTAAACAATATGTTGAATTCTAATTTTGTATCAGGTTGTTCCTAAAAGCAGTGTAACAAACGTTTTGTTATGAAATTGCGTTTGACCTCCGCTCACCAGAGGAGCGATTTCACCGTAAGCGTAGAAACCACAACAAGGTAATGTCTCAGGTAAACGAGTTTTGACCAGCTGATACTCTTCTCTAGCGAGAGTTCCCAAAATTCGCCGACGGGCTGCACAGGAAATGAGCAACGCTGCTGTTGGCTCCACACCGGAATAATCGGCAAGAGCATTCTTCAGGGATTCCTCTGAGGCTAACAGAATATCGTCACGAGACGCATCGGTAATTTGCACAACTGCTTGTTCTGGAATATCTGAGAAGAATGTAACGCTACCAGACTGTCGGTCGTAGGCATTGGGTGCCCGCATATAAAAACGATCTCGATCCTCAAAAACTGCCAAGGCATGGATCGCATAGTTTGCTGCAAATTGCTCTACCCCAAGATAATGCTGGTAGAAATCTAAGGCCCGCTGTCCATCAATTTCATATACGACGTTACCATCTACTTTAGTCACACGACCGCGTTGGCTGATGGGAGTCCAACCACTAGCAACTCCGTGCGAAAATAGTAGTCGTCCAGAAAATAGCAGTACTGGAACTGAATCACTTAACACTTCATCCTGAAAAAATTGATAGGTTTTGTCAAAGGTATAGTCATCGGCTGCCATTCCCCCAATAATGGGGATATGCTCTCCCAAGCTTTGTTTTAAACCTTCTAAAATCAAAACCCCATTGCTCGTTAAGCTATCGGGAAAGGTGAGACATATTTGTGGTTGGTATATGCTTTTTGCCTTTGCTTGCGCGATCGCCACTTGGGCTGCAAGGGTTGGATTTTTGGATGCGCCTCGTCCAATACCTGCCCGAATCTCCACTTCATCCGCAGCGAACAGCATTAAGGTCAGTGAATCTTGCTGAAACTCCAGAACTGAAGAGATTTCTCCATTTGTAGTTCCACCAATCAACTCAATTCCGGGAAAAGTATCCCGGATGCGTTGCAAAATTAATACATGGTCAAAGTCTATAGCAGCGAATAAGAGTCCAGCTTGGGGAATTATCCCAGCCAGGGAATGGGTACATTCTTTGAGGATTTCAGCGATCGCGGTTTGAGAATCAGGATCGTCACTATGACCAACGACAACTCGAAACACAACTACCTCATTGTAAGTTTGAATATCAGTGTGCTAATCCAATTCAGATAGCAGCACTCTGCAACCTACAATTAGATTTCCCACTTCAACCAAATCTCAATCAGTTCTGAGTTCTGAGTCCTGAGTAAAGAGTGAGCAATTCTCCCCTCTGCCCCTCTGCCCCTCTACCTCTTACTTCAAACGATACTCATAGCCATGAGATGTTCTGCCATTTCAAAGTTAGATGTCACATTTTGAACATCATCTAAACCTTCTAAAGTATCAATTAACTTGAGGAGCGATCGCGCTTGATCTGGATCTGTAACTTCTACACTATTACTGGGAATCCAGCGTAATTCCGCATCAGTCACCTGAAAGCCTTTGTCTTTTAGTGTCTGGTTGAGGTTTTCTAAATTTGCTACCTCGGTAAAAACTTCAGCTATCTCATCTTCAGTCATCTCATAGGACTCAGCGCTGCCTTCTAAAGATGCTTCTAAAAGTTGGTCTTCATCAACCACTTCCTGTACAACACACACACCCTTTTGCTCAAATATCCAGCTAACGCAACCTGTTTCACCGAGATTGCCACCATTTTTACTAAAAGCTACACGCAAGTCAGCAGCAGTACGATTGCGGTTATCTGTGAAAGCTTCAATCAAAATCGCCACACCACCAGGGCCGTAACCTTCGTAGCGAATCGCTTCAAAACTAGCATTGTCGCTAAAAGTACCAGCACCTTTAGCGATCGCTCGTTCAATATTATCATTGGGAATACCCGCAGCCTTCGCCTTATCAATTGCAGTACGCAACTGAAAATTACCTGCTGGATCTGGTACGCCGCTTCTAGCAGCAACGATAATTGCCCGCGACAACTGGGTAAAGGTTTTGCTTTTTTTTGCATCTACTACCGCTTTCTGGCGCTTAATATTTGCCCATTTACTATGTCCTGCCATAATCTAAAATTATTAACGCTCTATTCCAAGATTAAGATATACATAGCTTTTGTTAAGATGCAAAGGCAAAATTGGGCATTAAGTACTAAGTATTAGGAAAACTTCACTATTCTACAGTCCCCAATCCCCAGTCCCTATGGTGGTTATCAAATTTGGTAAATTGGTCAATCTTCTTTATCGAAGTTTTGTGCGGCTTTTTTTTGCGCCCCACAATTCCAGGAGAACAAGAAACAAAGCGCGATACTACCTTAGGCGTTGGCTGCTGTTAATGCTGGTGGGTATGCTGGCTTTCAGCGGATGTCATGTTATGCAGTCTAGAGTCGATCGAGGTGAAGTGATTCATCTAACTCTATGGCAAGGGGTAAATCCACCGCCGAATCGGGATGTATTACAAAAGCTGGTAGACAAATTTAATCAAACCCACCGAGATATTCAGGTAGAGTCGCTTTATGTTGGGCAACAGGATCAGCAATTGCCCAAGATTTTGGCAGCGGTAGTAGGAGATGCACCGCCGGATATATTGTGGTATAACCCAACGATCGCAGGTCAATTGGTAGAACTAAATGCCTTAATTGCTTTGGATGAAATGCTGGAAAATTCTCCAGTCAAAGCTGAAATTGACCCGACTTTGTATGCATCAATGGAATACAACGGCAAGATTTGGTCAGTACCTTTTGCGACAAATAATGTCGGTATTTTTTACCGTCCTAGTTTGTTTAAAGCAGCCGGGATTACTGAATTACCTCGGACTTGGCAAGAATTCCAGCAAGTTGCGAAGAAATTAACTCGCGATACCAATGGTGATGGACAAATAGATCGATATGGTATGTTTCTGCCTTTGGGTAAGGGAGAATTTACGGTGTTTACTTGGTTGCCGTTTATGTGGAGTAGTAGCGGCGAGTTAATCAGTGGGGATTCGCAGAATGCAGCCGGAGTTGTCCTCAAAGATAATCAAGGAGCGATCGCGGCTTTGCAATATTGGTACAAATTAGTTCAGGACGGTTCTGCTATGTTATCTGGTCCGGAACGAGGTTATGAGACAGAGGCATTGCTGTCTGGTAGGGTGGCGATGCAACTAAACGGGCCTTGGACTTTAGGAGAACTTCAAGCTAGTGGTGTAGATTTTGATGTTTTTCCGATTCCTTTTGGGCAACGTCCGGCTACTGTAATTGGTGGGGAGAATCTCTTTTTGTTTAAAACCAGGCCAGAACGGCAAAAAGCTGCTTTTAAGTTTGCCGAATATGCGATGAGTGAGGAATTTCAGACTGAATTAGCACTCTCGACTGGCTATTTACCTATCAATTTAAAATCTCGCCAAAGTGCAAAATATCAGGCATTTGTGCAGAAAGTACCACAAGTCAAGGTGTTTTTAGATCAGGCAAAGTATGGGCGATCGCGTCCGATTTTTCCGGGTTACAATCGCATTTCAGATAGTTTAGGTAGAGCAATTGAATCTGTATTATTGGGCAAAAGTTCGCCAGCAGAAGCACTCAAAACAACGCAGCAGCGTTTGGATTTGATTTTCAAGTGATTATTTTTGAAACTCAGTTAATAACCAAGCGCCAACTTGACTTTGATTTATTTGACGAGTTCGCCTTAAAGCTTCATTGAGTAGAGAGATTGCTAATCCTGGCAATACCAGAGATTCAGTAATTCTGCGACTACCACCATTTTCTACAGCAAAAGCGATAACTTGCACCTTCTGAACATCCACAATCCAGTATTCTGCCACTCCTAAATCTTCATACAAAAGTCGCTTTTCGCCTTTATCATCAGCAAGTGAAGTGTTAGCAACTTCTATTGCTAAATTTGGCGGTGGATAGATATCTAAATTAATTATGGAAGTTCCGTAGGGAATGACATCAGTGTTTTCTCCAATGTAGTAAGACACATCAGGTTGAGCTTCTCGAAGCCCTGCTTTCCGGTAGGTACAGTTATCCTTGCCATTCAGAGCAATACCTTTAATGCTGGCAAACAGGTTAACAGCAAAGAGAATAATCGTGTGGTCGCTAGCATGGTCATTTCCTACTGGTGGCATTTCAATCCTCATGTGTTGATTGTGGTAGTAGCCTTTGGCTTTTTCGTAGGCGGGATTTTCAATTACTTGGACATATTCATCCCAAGTAGCTGTCACCCAGGTATCAGTTAGTAGTTGGGTTTGTATTTCGCTCATAATATTGCTGAAGAGAACTTTCATAACGATCGTATCAAGTTTCATTTTCCAGCACTAAGCTGATAGCGTAGCTTTCACTTGACCGAAACGGCGATCGCGTCCTTGATAACTCAACAACGCTTGATGAAATGCTGCTCTGTCAAAGTTTGGCCAGAAAATATCGGTAAAATACATTTCTGTATACGCCATTTGCCACAGCAGGAAATTACTCAACCGCATCTCACCGCTGGTACGAATTAGCAAATCTGGTTCTGGGGTGCTTGCTGTGTAGAGGTGTTGTTCTACAAGGTTTTCATTTACTTCTTCAGCATTGAGTTCTCCCTTCTGCACCAGTTCCGCCACCTGACGACAGGCTCTTGTAATTTCGTTGCGGCTGCCATAATTGACTGCAACAGTAAAGTGTATTCCTTGATTGTTCGATGTCTGTGCCATTGAACGTTCCATTTCCGTCTGTAAGGATTTGGGCAGAGCTGACAAATCGCCAATAAATGATATCCGCACTTCTTCCCGATGCATTTGTGCTAACTCGCGGCGCAGCAGTCGCTCAAATAACAGCATGAGAAAATCCACTTCTTCAATGGGACGCTGCCAATTCTCAGTAGAGAAAGCATAGGCTGTCAGCGCTTTGACTCCCCAATCTTTGCAGCATCGCAATAGCTCTTTGAGTGTCCTGGCTCCTTGGCGATGTCCGGCAATGCGCGGTAATCCTCGACTGGTTGCCCATCGACCGTTACCATCCATAATGACGGCTACATGCTGCGGTAAGCATTGGGGGTCTAAATCAGTGGGTAATTTTGAGTAAAGTTGAGAATTCATGAGATTTTGGGTGTTGATGAATGATTGTATGAAAAGCTCGTGCAAACCAGAGCGGACAAAGTTTATTCACTAATTCCAAATAAATCTTGCAAATACTCTGGTGTTAAGGTATTGTTCCAAATCCACAGACGACGCATTGCATAACTGAAGGTAAAGATTAAAGTTGCTTTGTTAGTTAAAGTCCAAGAATTCCAGTTGAGTGTACCCATCATGCGGCGTAAGGTACGCATGAGATTGTTGCGCTGATAGTTTTGAGAGCGAGTTTTGATTAGCGTGCGTCCAATTCGCATCAGCCCAGTATCAGGAAATGCCCAAACCCCAAACCCCCAAAATTTGGTCATGTGGTTGATTTCATCCTGTGCCAGTTCTTCTAGAACATCATGGAGCGGGCCAGTAGTGTGAGCCATCAGCCAAAGATAGAGACAAGTTGCACCGTATTCAGTCGCAATGCGGTGTAAGCCATGGCGATATAGGTCTTCGTAGGGGTCATCAGTAGGAAGATAACCTCTAACAGTGCGATGTTTGGGCGTAATTTTCTCGCCTGTGAGTTGGGTGTAAACCTTGATTAATGCAGGTGTGTGCTGACGTTCTTCTTTTTCCCACAAACCCAGTTCTAGTAAATTGTCATTTTGACCAACTATTCCACCAACAAAGCGAGCCATCTGAGGATGCAATTTTTCCAAATACTGCCGACTTGTTTGGGTATAGCCGCGAATTGGGGCTTCTGTATCCATTGCACCCACCAAAATAGACAAGAATATCTCTGCGTCTATACCGATAATTTGGTTACGGTTAATCGCTTGCCAGTCAATAGGTTTCCAGGGGCGTGGTTGAGGATTTTCAAACTGTAACGGTAAATCTTCCAAGCGGTCTTGTAATTTTTCGACTGCAAGATAACCGTCTATGAGGGAACGAAGGCGGCGCTGTGTTTGAAAATAGTCAGGATAGGGATAGCTTTGACCTGCTAAGTCTTCTGCAAGTGGGCTGAGGGTGTTAAGCATATTTTTTATACTGGGATTTTTACCTCTGTGCCCAATAGCCTAAGCGATCGCACTATCGTTTGTCAGTCGGCTAAAGTCGGCTATTTTATATGATTCAGTTGAAAAAGTCGGGGAAAAAGTCTGAAATGCAATGTATAGCTTTTTACTAAAAAAATTTTACTTGGTACGCTATCCTAAGCTGTAACTCCATATTTCAGGAATATTTGCACATATCTAAATAAGTAAAACTTGACTACACACAGCATAATTAGCACTAGTATAGTATATATGTATTGATATATAAGTTTATCAAGTATGAAGGTCTACGATATATACTCAAAACGTCAAAAAAGACTAGGAGGAGAATCTCCTGATTGGTAAGGTAAACCAAAATATTGCTCCTGCTTCCAATTCACTTTTCACACCAATTTCACCGCCGTGAGCAGTGATGATTTGCTTACATAGATACAATCCCAATCCCATACCCACATTGCGGTTAATATCGCCTCGGAAGTAAAGGTTAAAAAGCTGTTCGGATTGTTTTTGACTAATTCCGATGCCATTATCAGTGACAGTACAATAAATCTTGTCATCTTCACAGCTAGCGTTGAGCGTCAACAGCAACCCAGGCGGATTATGTTTGACAGCGTTGATAATTAAGTTAGAAAATACTCGCCACAGTTGTGTGGGATCGGCATTAACTAATGGTAAATCTGTGGTAATTAGATTTGTCAATTTAGCTTTATTTTCTGCCAGTATTGGCTCTAAATCTGCGATCGCTGCTTCTACTACCTTCAGTAATTGTACGGTTTCAAGTTGTAAAATAACACCTTGCACTTCATTGATATGAGCTTCCAGCAACGAATTAATCAAATTCAGCTGGCGATCGCTACTTTGCACCATCCGCTCTAAAATTGAGCGCGACACGGGAATTAGGGATGGGGTAGATGAGAGGGATGAGGAAGATGAGGAAGCATTTTCCTCTTTGTCCCCCAGTCCCCTTGTCCCCTTGTCCCCTTGTCCCCGTACCACCCCTCCCCAGTCCCCAGTCCCCACTCCCTGACTATTGAGCAAATTCTTCAGTACCATTAAAGTGCCTAACACCGGGTTGCGTAAGTCGTGGGAAACCGCATGGAAAAATACACGTAGCGATTCCTCGGCTTGCTTACGCTGTGTAATGTCTTCAATCAACCCTTCGTAATAAAGCAGTTTTCTCTCTTCGTCACGGACTGCATATGCTTTTTCTGAAATCCAGACAATACTCCCGTCTCGGCGATAAATCTGGGACTCAAATTCTGAGACAATACCATTCTGTTCAATCAAGCGCACAAAATCTGCACGACGGTTTGGTTCAACATACAACTGATGTTCAATATCAGTAAAATTAGCCATCAACTCTTCTGGAGATGAGTAGCCATAAATATGCGCTAATGCAGGATTGGCTGTAATATAACGTCCATCAGGACTGCTTTGAAAAATTCCTTCAACTGCGTTTTCAAAGATACTACGATATTTAGCTTCTGTAACTTTTAGTTTTTGGTAGGCTGACTCAAGTTCTTGACGGGCGTTAAACTCAGAGCGTTGCAAGTTTTCGTACAGGTAAACACCCATGTCACATATAGTACAAAACCAAAAAACGTACAAAATAAACTTTACATTATATAACTCTGCGTATCCGGGCATGGGTATTTTTAACCCAAGTGCTGTACTGACACTAAAATAGCAAACCAGGATACTCACCTGAGACAGTAAGTGGAGAGTCCAGCGAACAGGTATGAATATAGCTTGACTCAAGAATAGCAGCGACCAAGCAAGGGTATCGGGTAATGCAAAACCTCTAAGGATTGCAAATAACTGTGATGCGAAACTAATAGACCAAGATGACCCCAAAAATAATAGTCCAGGATGACGATGACCGAACCTAGTTTTATGCAAGGCAAAACAGATAAGTAGACTCAGCAGTATTGTAATATTGATCGCTAGCCCTTGGATTTTAAGTACTTGTGGCAGAGCCTCCGTTTCCTTTAAAGGAAAAAAAAAGTCATAAATGTTTCGCAAAATAAAGGTTGATAGGCAGATCGTTGCCAGCCATAACCATAGATGCAACCTTTGCCAAAAAAAGCGATGCCTATTGACTAGCCACTGTGTATCTGCAAACGAAGCTTGATAAATGGCAGTAATTTCATCTATGGGTGGTGAAGACAGGATTTCTGTCCACCACTTTTGCAATGTTTCCAATAAGCTAGCCATTAGCGTCTTACCCAACTTTAGCCATACCGTCAAAGGTGTTTCCTGTTTCCAGACTGCCATAACACCCAAGTAATATAAAGTAGGGGGATGGGGGGAACAAGAGAGCAGGGGGAGCAGGGGAAGCAGGGGGAGAAAAATTACGACTGACAACTGACTTATACCAATTCACCAACATAGGGTAAAGTGAACCAGAAAGTTAACCCGCACTTGCGATTACTAGTGACACCAATTTCACCACCATGAGCCTGAATAATTTGCCGACAAAGATACATTTTTAAACCAATGTCTGTTGAACAGGGGGCCTGGGGATGGCGTACATATAAATCAAAGAGGCGATCGCACTCTAGCTTGCTCACCGCTACCCCATTATCTTGAATGTGAGTGCGAATCATTCCACTTTCAACTGTGGCTTTCAAGGTAAAATTTAATCCTGGTGGATTGTTTTGCAAGCTATAAGTAAACAAATTCACCAAAACTTTCTGCAAGCGAGTTTTATCTGCCATTACTAGCGGTAAATTTTCCGCAACCAAGTTTGTTAAATTTGCTTGGTTTTGACTCAGCATCGGCTGCAAGTCTTTAATAATTGTCTGTAGCAGCGTGCTGAATGTGACTAACTCGCGGTGGAGGACAATTCCTTGCTCTTTACAGGAATGAATTTCTAACAACGAATCAATCATTCCTAATTGGCGATCGTTGCCTTGAATCATGCGCTCAATGATAGAGCAAGATACCGGGATTAAGGATTGGGGAGATGAAGGAGACGCGGAGAGTTGTACTGAAACATTCCCCGTGTCACCCTTCGGGTTCGCAGTCGCCTGTGGAGGGAGACCCTCCCGCAGCGCTGTCTCATCATGTCTCCGTTTCCCCGTGTCCTCTGTCCCCAGTCCCTGACTTTTGAGCAAATTCTTCAGTACCATCAAGTTACCCATGACGGAAGTTCGTAAATCGTGGGCAACTGTATGCAAAACTACGTCTTTGACTCTTTGTGTTTCTTCCAGTTCTTGCATTTTCTGCTGTAACTGGGTGGTACGTTCTTCTACCTGGCGTTCTAAATTGCTGTTGAGTTGCGCCAGTTCTTGGTAGAGTTGCACTTGCTTAATTGCTATGGCCAGTTGTTCAGACATCTGCTGTAGCAAATCAATTTCTATTGGTTGCCAATGACGAGGGCCAGAACATTGATTGGCAATTACAGCGCCAAACAATTCGTCACCTACCATAATTGGCACAACTAAGGCGGCTTTGGTCTGAAGTTGTTCGTGGTGGGCCAGCAATTTGGGAGATACCGCAATTTGAGAAATATCCTCAAACACGCGTACCCGATTAGTCGTTAGTTGCGTTTTCAATTCTTGGAGACAACTTTCATCATCACTCTGCCAATTTAAGACTGATGGATAATTGGGATCTACTGATTCGACAACTGTTTTGGCTCCTACTTGGGGATCTTTTAGACCAATAAAAACTCGGTCTACTTGCAAAAATTGCCGGACTTCTGTCACAGTAGTTTGAAGAATTTTTTTTAAATTGAGCGAAGATCGAATTCGTACTAAGGTTTCTGCTAATAAGCGATCGCGCTGTGCTGAGAGGCGTAATTGTGCTTCTACTTGCTTGCGTTCTGTGATGTCATGATGAACTGCTAATAGGCACGGAATGCCATCTAAATCAATTATTTCAGCTGAAAGCAGTGCTGTAATTAGCTTGCCACACTTGCGGCGATATTCAAATTCCAAGTTGCAAACAACTTTATTTGTCTGCAACTCTTGTAATAATTTGATGCGATCGCTCTCATTTATCCAGATATTTAGCTCTAAAGCAGTACGACCAATTGCTTCATCTCGCTCGTAACCGGAGAGTTGCACAAAACTGTCGTTAAATTCTATCAAGCGTCCTTCTGCGAGGGTGCTGATGGTAATTGGATCGGGACTGCAACTAAAAGCTTTAGAATATTTTAGGGCCAGATTTTGTAGAGAAACTTCAGTTTTTTTGCGGTCTGTAATATCTACAACCAAGCCATCCCAGAGAATACCGCCGTTAACCTGCCGTTCCAGTTGGGAAGCGCCTTGAATCCACTTGATGCCACTAGGCGTAATTATGCGACCTTCCCAGCGCCAAGGTGTAAGAGTAGCAGCAGCAACAGCAATAGATTCTGCAAAAGCTGCCATATCCTGTGGATGAATTAGTTTATGCAATATCTTCGGGTCTGCTTGTATCACTTCTGGTTCTAATTCGTAGAGTTCTCGACAGCCAGAACTCACATACAGCACAACCAGAGAACCATCCTGTTGTTGCAGGCATTGGAAAATCATTCCTGGTAAATTGGCAGCAATCCTTTCCAACAGAGCGATCGTTTCTTGTTGAAAACCTAGTTTATGCAGTGATTTTACAGTTTCATCCACTCTTAGACCCTTTAGCACACAAGGAACTGGCATAAGATTAAAAGCAAGCGTAGCTATTTTCATAGTTTTGTTGCTGTACGCAATTGTTCTCACAACAGCAAAACTGAATCTCCTTTTAGCGTAGTTCTTGATGCTGCGATCGCATTCACCCAATCGGGTGAACCAGCTGCTGATAACGAAAACCGCAGTTGAGTTATTAAAGTGATTAACGACACTTGTTGGTAGAGGCAGAAGGTAAAATGCTCAAACAATCAGCTTGTTGCCAATATAGTTAATAGCGGATACATAATTCTAAAGCATTATTTATAATATCTATTTATGTTTACAAATTATGCAAAAGACAATAATTGATGTCAAAACAGCAGTGAATGCTGCCTATGAATACATAAAGTCTATACAAGATATCATGGGTTCTTCATTACCAGATTTAAGGCTGGAAGAAGTTGAACTTTCTGAAGATAAACAGTTTTGGTTAATTACTTTAGGATTTGATGTCGCTAAAAGAAATTATAAAAATCGTATGGATGACATAATTCCTTCTTTTACTGCTATTAATTATCAACGAGAGTACAGATTATTTAAAGTTAACTCACAAACTGGCGAAGTCGAAGCAATGAAAATTAGAGAAGTATGAAAGATGTAATTCATTCCCTAATTTGTCGTTATCCTCAGAAAGGAATTTTAGTTGATACAAACATCCTACTTCTCTTTTTAGTTGGAAGTGTCAATCCAGAACGGATAACTAAATTTAATCGAACTCAGCAATTCATCCCAGAAGACTATGAGCTTCTACTAGAATTTCTTGCCAAATTTCAGAAACTTGTAACAACTCCAAATATTCTGACGGAAGTCAATAGCCTTGCTAATCAACTGGGTGAACCTGAACGATCGCAGTGCTTTGCAATATTTGCTCGATTTGCTCAAAATGTGACTCGTTTAAACGAACACTACATCAAGAGTTTAGATGCTGTGACTGTTGATAGATTTGTAAAATTTGGACTAACTGACTGTGGAATACTGACTTTAGCGAGAGGTAAGCATCTAGTACTAACTGACGATTTGAAGCTAACAAATTACCTTCAGAGTTTAGATATTGATGTGATTAACTTTAACAATATTCGTATCTTTCACTGGTAGCCAAGTCTTTGATTCAACTTCTCATGAACAATCCAACTATTAAACTTCTTCCAGAACACTTGCAAACAATCTGCACTCATGCTGAAAGTACTTACCCCGATGAGTGCTGTGGTATAATACTAGGCTTTCTGGCTAGTGAGGGCAAAACTGTGGTAGAAATCATGCCGACAGCAAATGCTTGGAGTACGGAGGCAGCTAATTTCTCGGAAGAGAATGCCATACATAGCGAAAGACAGCGCTATGCGATCGCACCCCAAGTCATGCTACAAGTACAAAGGGAAGCACGCGATCGCTCGTTGAATATCATTGGTATTTATCACTCCCATACCGATAGTCCGGCTATTCCCTCAGAATGCGATCGTCTGTATGCCTGGCAAGGATACTCGTATATAATAGTTTCCGTTCAAAACGGTAAAGCTGGTGAACTCAAAAGCTGGAGTCTTGATAATAGTCATCAGTTCCAACCAGAGTCAATTGAAAACGTAAATTAACATCTGACAAAAACTTATTAACACAGATATCGTTTTTCGATAGGATTAATACTCCGCTCTTCCACAATCAAACTGCTATGCTCAATCCCAATCTGGATGAAATCCAGCTAACAAAAGACGATTACGAACGCTACTCCCGCCACTTGATTTTGCCAGAAGTCGGAATGGAGGGACAAAAACGCCTCAAGGCTGCTAGCGTGCTTTGTATCGGTACAGGTGGACTAGGTTCGCCACTACTTTTATATTTGGCGGCAGCAGGTATCGGACGCATCGGTATTGTTGATTTCGATGTTGTCGATACTTCCAATCTCCAACGCCAAGTCATTCACGGAACATCCTGGGTAGGCAAACCCAAGATTGAATCAGCAAAAAACCGTATTCACGAGATTAATCCCTATTGCCAAGTCGATCTACACGAAACTCGCCTGAGTTCCGAGAATGCTCTGGATATCATCAAGCCTTATGATATCGTCGTTGATGGTACTGATAATTTCCCCACAAGGTATCTAGTCAACGATGCCTGTGTATTACTAGACAAGCCCAACGTCTACGGTTCCATTTTCCGCTTTGAAGGGCAAGCTACGGTATTTAACTACGAAGGCGGGCCTAACTATCGCGATTTGTACCCAGAACCACCACCACCAGGAATGGTGCCTTCTTGTGCTGAAGGTGGCGTATTGGGAATTTTGCCAGGAATTATTGGAGTCATCCAAGCAACAGAAACTGTCAAAATCATTACCAGACAGGGTAACACCCTAAGCGGGCGACTGCTGTTATATAATGCCCTAGAGATGAAATTCCGGGAGTTGAAGCTGCGTCCTAACCCCATCCGCCCAGTGATTGAAAAGTTGATAGACTACGAACAGTTCTGCGGTATCCCACAAGCTAAGGCAGAGGAGGCGAAACAGCAGATGGAAATTGCGGAAATGACTGTTAAGGAATTAAAGGAATTGCTAGATGGCGGTGCAAAGGATTTTGTGCTGTTAGATGTTCGCAACCCTCATGAATACGACATTGCTAAGATTCCTGGTTCCGTATTAGTGCCCTTACCGGATATTGAAAACGGGGATGGCGTTGCTAAGGTGAAGGAAATACTTAATGGGCACCGCTTGATTGCTCATTGTAAGATGGGCGGGCGGTCTGCCAAAGCCCTTGGCATCCTCAAGGAAGCTGGTATTGTCGGGACGAATGTCAAAGGTGGAATTACCGCTTGGAGTCGAGAGGTCGATCCGTCAGTTCCAGAATATTAAAAAAGCAGCACGGATGACATATAACCGTTCTTAGTCGAGTGCAATACGCCTTTGATGGGGGAATAAGAAAGAGGCAGTCCTGGACTCACTGGACTGCCTCACAAATTACGAATTGGGGTTATCTTTCACGCAGAATAAGTGCTATTTAGACCAGTTGGTATTAAACAGGCAAGTTCTAGCGATCGCTGTCGTATAGGAATAGTAATAATAAACTCTGCTCCCTGGTTAGGTGCTGAAATACACTGCATCTGTCCCTGATGTTTAGAGACAATCTGATAACTAATACTCAATCCCAAACCCGTTCCTTTACCAACAGGTTTGGTAGTAAAAAAAGGATTGAACAGATTTTGCCACACATATTCAGTCATTCCAGCGCTATTATCTGCGATCGCAATAGAAACAAAGTGATTGTCAATGGCTGTAGTCCGAATTAGAATCTGGGGTTCAGGTTGAGTATTTTGCGGAATTTGTTGTTTATCGTACTCTTCCAAAGCATCAATTGCATTAGCAATTAAATTCATAAACACTTGGTTGAGTTGTCCGGCATAACATTCTACTAATGGTAAATTTCCATATTCTTTAATAACTTTAATACTTGAATGATTTGTACTGGCTTTAAGTCGATTATGCAAAATCAGCAGTGTACTATCTAAGCCATCATGAATATTCACTGGTTTCATTTCTGCTTCATCTACACGTGCAAAGTTCCGCAATGACTGAATAATCTCGCGGATGCGTTCGGCTCCAATCTTCATAGAAGACAATAGTTTAGGTAAATCATTAATCAGAAATTCTAAATCTATCGCTTCTGCCTGTTCCTGGATTTCTAACGGTGGTGCAGGAATGTGCTTGGCATACAAGTTCAACAAGTAAAGCAAATCTTGAGCGTATTGATTCGCATGAGTTAAGTTCCCATAAATGAAGTTAACGGGATTATTAATTTCATGGGCAACTCCTGCTACTAGTTGTCCAAGGCTAGACATTTTCTCACTTTGAACTAACTGGCTTTGAGTTTCTTGCAGTTGCCGAAAAGCAATTTCTAACTGATTAGCTTGTTCTCGATAACGATTTTCTGATAGCTGTAAGGCTTGTTGTGTTAAAATTCGCTCTTGCACTTCCTGTTTCAGTTGCCGATTTGCTTGTTGAAGTTCTTCCGTTCTTGCATCTACTCGTTTTTCTAACTCAGCAGTTAACTGTAAAAGTGCTTCCTCCGCATTCAGCCGCTCTTGTACCTCCTGTTCTAAACGTAGAGAATGCTGTTGTAGTCTCTTAGTCAAATTTCGCAGGCTCAAATGAATGTTGACACGGGCTAAAACTTCTTCATGCTGTAATGGCTTAGTGATATAGTCTACGGCCCCAAGATTCAATCCTTTGACCTTATCTACTGTTTCAGAAAGTGCAGTCATAAAAATTACAGGAATATCTTTTGTTGTTTCCTTAGCTTTTAAATGACGACAAGTTTCAAAACCATCCATGCCTGGCATAATCACATCTAACAAGATTAAATCAGGCAAGGCATATTCCAACTGTTCAATCGCATCTTCACCATCTTGGGCAACTAAAACTTGGAATCCCGAATCTGCTAAAAAATCAAACAGTACTCCTAAATTAGTGGGAGTATCATCAACTATTAAAATTATATTATTTTCTGTATTTTCCTGATTCATAGGTTAGTTCCCAGCACTTTTAAGTAATTCACGAATCTTTTTAACTTGAAATCCTTTTGCTAATTGATGTAACTCTTTAGAAAAAGGGATATATTCCGAATTTAAATCTGACAAGCGAGTAGCCTGCTCGATAATTCCTTTGAGGTCTCCTTTCATAGCTAAAGCCAACAAGGTAGCTATTTCTTCATGGGTCGGAAATATGAAAGTTTGTTCGGCATGAGGTTGAGAATGAGCAACTTTTTCTGATTGCTCCTCATATATCCATTCCAATCCTAAATGAATTTGTAATTTAGCTAATAATTCTGATATTCGCACTGGCTTAGGTAGAAAGTCATTACAACCTATTTCCTGACTTTTTTGGCGGTCAAAATCAAAAACACTAGCCGAAGTTGCAATAACTATAATATCTTTAACTTCCAGCGATCGCCTTAGTCTCCGAGTTGCTTCCAAACCACTTAATGTTGGCATCATCAAATCCATTAATATACAATCTGGCTGTAATTTTATAGCCAGATTTAAACAATCTTGACCATCAATAGCTTCCATAACTTCAAAGCCTAGCGGAGATAGCAAATTCACTAAAATTGAACGATTTTCTAATCTATCATCAGCAATAATAATTGTACGTTTATCTCCTTTGTAGCCTATAATATTTCGCATTTCTGCTTTGAATAACTCTGAAGATTGTTTGACTTCCTGTAACTCTAAATCAAAAAAGAAAACACTACCTTTACCTAAAGTACTTTCAACTTGAATTTCTCCTCCCATCATTTGTACTAATTTACGGCTAATAGATAGCCCTAATCCTGTGCCTTCTATTTTGCGATTATTTTCACCTACTTGGTGGAAAGGCAAAAATATTTCTTGTAATTGTTCTGGAGCCATGCCGACTCCTGTATCTTCTACCTGAAACCTAATTTTATGATTGTGGTAGCCAACTGTGAAAGTAACTTCACCGACTTCTGTGAACTTCACTGCATTGCCAAGTAAATTAATTAAAACTTGTCGCAATCGTTTCTCATCAGCTTTTACTCCCTGAGGTAAATTACTTGTTGGTTGATAAATTAAAGAAATACCTTTTTGTTGAGCGCGAATTTGACAAATCTCTGCAATACCTTCCAAAAATTGAGAAAAATGAAACTCTGTAGGATATAGTTCCATTTTGCGTGCTTCAATTTTGGACAAATCTAGAACTTCATTAATCAGGTTTAAGAGGTGATTGCCGCACTGATAAATAATATTCAAACCATTCTTTTGCAAACTAGTTAAATCTTTATCTCGTTGCAAGATTTGGGCATAACCTAAAATTCCATTCAGGGGAGTCCGGAGTTCATGGCTCATATTTGCTAAGAATTCACTTTTCGCCCGATTAGCGGATTGAGCTGCTGCTTCTGCTTTTTGCAAATGCACATTTTTTTCTTGTAACTCTTGCGTTCTCTCTTGAACTTTTGCTTCTAAAGTGGTGTTAACTGTAGCTAAATCATTATAAAGACGAGCGTTTTCAATAGAAATTGCAGCTTGCGAAGATAGGAGTTTTAATATTTCTAATCTATTTGGTGTAAAGGCTTCTGTTGTGAGATTATTTTCTAAGTAGAGAATACCGCTTAGTTTTCCTTGATGGAGTAGCGGCGTGCATAATAATGATTTGGGTTTGCGATCGACAAGATAGGGATCTTTTGCAAAAATTCCTTCACAAATTGTATTACTACATAAGACATTTTCTTGAGTTCTAGCAACATAATTAATCACAGATATAGGCAATTCATGGCTAGAAGCTATTGGCTTTGATTGCATGACAATCACATCCTCTTGCTCCACTGTTGCTTGTGCTTCTATTAGCAAAGTTCCGTCTATTTCTAAAATCAGGTATCCAGTTTGAGCGCCAGCGTTCTCCAGCACGATTTGCATTAATTTAGCTAGCAATTTACTCAAAACAATTTCGCCAGACAGAGCTTGAGAAGCTTTCATCACCGTCATCAAATCGAGACTATGAGTGCCTTTGATGATTGTGGAATTTGCCTGAGTAAGTTCTTGGTAATTCGTTTCTAGCTTTTGTGCGTTTGACGATATCGTAATTAATTGCCAATAGCGTGTTTCTAAATCTTTGACTTTAGCAACAGCCCCCCAACGGATATAACTATAATAGGCATCTGTCATATAAGTTTTAGCAATTTTCTCTCTGCCTGATGACAAATGATACTCAGCCGCTAATTCATTTGCTAAGGCTTCTTCTTGTATATATTCCTGCTTATTTGCTCCTTGAATGGCTCGTTCATAATAATCAACTGCTTTCTCATACTGTTTTAAAACTCGTGCTTTCTCAGCTTCTACTAATTCATATTTATGCTGGAAATTTACTGGAGCATAATATACCCATCTTTCCATTTCTTGCTGATTAGCTAATACTTGGCTAAGATACTCTTCTTGTTGCTTTGGCTCAACTTGGTTATACAAAGCCAATAAATTTAGAGAATAGTAAAAGTTAGTTTGGGCAATATGTATCATGCCCGTTAAACTGTTAGTATATTGAAATGCTAACTTAGCATATTCAAGTGAGAGTTTAAAATCTTTAAACAAATAATATAGCTGACTCTTTAAAAGATAGTAAGAAAACAGAGCCATATGATTTTTAGTATTAATCAATAGATTTAAGTCTATTTCTTCGTTAAATAAATCTCCTACCAATAATTCTGGTTGGACAAAATTGCCTATTAAATTATCAACTCCTTGTATCCAAATTCTGGTGTAATCTATATCAAATTTTTGATTGTATTTCCGAATCAGAGCGAAATACTTATCTTGTTCTCGAGCAACTTTTTCTAAAGGTTCACCCATGAAAAAGATAGAGTTGCAATAAAATGTAGCGCCACGACAAGCTAACTCTATATCTCCAGTTTCTAGCGCACTTTGAATACCCTCCCGAAAAGGCTCTATTGTATTTCTTGAATGTTCGTTCCACTGTCTAACAAAAAAGTTATAGACTGCATAGATTTTCGCCTTGAATTCTTTAGCATTAATTTTATCCAATAGCTTTAAGCTTAATTTACCAAGTCGATATGCAGATTCAAGGTTAGAAGATACTCCACAAAGGATTAGACCATATAGGACATACCCATAAGCAGATGCAGGTGAATTACCATATTTGACACATAAATCAATAATTTTGATGATGAACAAAGGACATAAACGGGGAGCAGCAACAAAAACAGAAGGTATTACCGTTACTAATATCTGCAACGCAGCAATTTTATAGCTATCGGTCATCTGTGGTAAATCTACTAATTCCTCAATACTCTTTCCAGATAAGGTAGTTTTTGGGTCAAGTAACTGTACCAAAATACTAGGATCTTCTGGCATTTCAGGTAGGGGTTCTCCCAAAATATTTAAGATATCAAAAGCAGTATCTATTGCTGCTTGCATTTGATTTTGAGCAATATAAAACTGAATTTGCGTCTCATATACTGGGATTTTTTCCAGTAAATTTTTAGCGTTTTTTATAACAACACTACTAAGCTGTGAAGCCCTTTCAAAATTAGTGTTGAGATATTCAATCGCTACTGTTTCTACATATAGTGCTAGTGTTAAATCATATTGACTCTTCCAGCTATCTGCTGTTAAGAGTTCTATACCCAAGTTTAAATATTTCACAGCCGAATCATAGGCTGTTGCTGCTTTTGCTTTTTGACCTGCAATCAAGTTTAATGCTGCTAGCTCGTATTTTTCGGACTCAGAATTAAGTAAGTTAGCGCCGTAATTGAGTTGATTAACTAGCGAAAAAATATTGTCTTTGCGTTCCTCTGGTGTGGTATTTTGTAGCAGTAATTGACCAATTTTTAGGTGCGTTGCTTTCTTCTGCTCGTTAGGAATCAGAGAATACGCTGCTTGCTGCACTCGGTCATGCAAGAATTTATATGTGATTGTTTGAGATGTATTAATTAGTCTTCCTGCTTGAGCTAGTCCATTTTCTATTTCCTCTCGATCGAATACTAGGGTTATTTTGTAGGAATTGTTTAAAGGCAAAATTAAACCTGCTTGCAGAGCTTTCCATAAGTCTACTGATGTTTCTGACTGAGTTGTTTGATTAACAGTTGCCAAAATTTCTAAAGTAAACTTATCTCCGATACAAGCCGCTATTTTTAAAATATTAATTGTCTCTGGTGACAGCTTTTGAATTTGGCTGACCATTAATTCGACAACATTATCTGTATTGTTAATATCTTTTAGCTGCTCAATATCCCATTGCCATATACCCTCAGAAAAATTAAAAACTAATAAATTTTCTTGATACAGATATTTAAGTAATTGAGTTAAGAAAAAGGGATTGCCTTGGGTTTTGTGAAATACTATCTTAGCTAGTGATTTAACTATTAAGTTGCTGCTACATAAAGTATCAGTGACTAACTGATTAACACAGTCAATATTCAAATTTCTGAGAATAATATTATTGATAGTACCCCTAATTATCTGAATTTGCTCTAAAGTATGAACTAAAGGATGAGTCGCACTGACTTCATTATCGCGGTAAGCTCCAATTAATAATAAATATTCACTGTCCGTATCTGTAATAATTAGCTCGATTAACTTTAAAGAAGCTGAATCTGCCCACTGTAAATCGTCTAAAAATAAAACTAGGGGATGTTCTCGTTTAGTAAAGACATGAACAAACTGTTGAAATACTCGATTAAAACGATTTTGTGATTCTGCTGCTGCTAATTGCGGTACCGTAGGCTGAGAACCAATAATCCGTTCTACTTCTGGTATTACATCTATGATGATTTGGCCGTTGTCACCAAGTACTGCTAATAGTTTAGATTCCCAATTTTTTAAAGATTCAACACTTTCTGTTAAGAGTTGTTGCATTAATTCTTGAAAAGCTTGAATTAATGAAGCATAAGGAATATTACGTTTAAACTGGTCAAATTTACCAGAAATAAAGTATCCTCTTTGGCGGACAATTGGCTTATGAATTTCATTCACCAAAGAAGATTTGCCAATTCCCGAATATCCCGACACCAGCATTATTTCTGTTTGACCGTTGCTGATACGCTCAAAGGCATTTAATAATGTATTGACTTCTGCTTCTCTACCATACAGTTTTTGCGGAATGATAAATTGGCTGGATAAATCTAATTGCCCAATAGTAAATTCACCAATTTGACCATTGTTTTCTAACTGTTGAAGACATAATTCTAAATCTGCTTTCAAACCCAAGGCGCTTTGATATCTATCTTCAGCCATTTTTGCTAAGAGTTTCATCACAATCTGAGAAATTGCTGGTGGAATTTCTGAATTAATTTTGTGAGGTAAAGCGGGAGTTTTCGCAATGTGGGAGTGAATTATTTCTAGAGGATCGTTGCTATCAAAAGGCAGCAAACCGGTGAGCATTTGATAAAAGGTAACTCCTAAAGAATAAAAATCGGTACGATAATCAAGTGACCGATTCATTCTGCCAGTCTGCTCGGGAGACATATAGGCTAGAGTGCCTTCTATCAAGTTAGGATTCCTCACAGTTTCGTTTTCTCTAGATAACTGCGAAGCAATACTAAAATCAATAACTTTAATAGTTAAATTGTTTGTATTAATAACAATATTTTGTGGTTTAATATCTTTATGAGTTATTTGTTTATCATGAATATCTGCTAAGGTTGCTGCTAATTGATTAGCAATTACTAAAAAATCTTTTAATGAAAACTTTTGTGAATCAATAAATTTTTTCAGCGATACAGATCCAAAATCTTCTAAAACTAATGCTAATCCGTTTTGATACTTTTCTAAAGTCAAAGGATTGATGACTCCGGCAACATCTATCAAGCTGCTAAGGACTTTATATTCGTGTCTGAGTGCAGTTAAATCTTCTAAGGTAGGATATTCAGTTTTGAGAACTTTAACGATGACTGAAGTTCCATCTTTCTGTTTAATAGCGCGGTAAATCAGGCTAGAAAGACCTTCATATAAAATTTCAGCAGAAACATAGCCAGGAAGCATTAGCATTGTTTTGAATGAAAGTGAACTGAGTACGAGTTGAAGTGTGTGAGATGGAACTGCTTAAATTCTAAAATTGTTTTGATTTAGATGTTATATAGTTCCCAAATAAATTGATAAACTTTTGAAAGCTAAATAAAACTCAATCATTGGCATAAAGCAGGAAGGAAGAGGATTTGAACTTAGTTCATTTTTCTTTAAGTAGGTAGACATAATTAAATGTAAGATGTCATTGCGTTCGCGTAGCGTCTCGTAGAGAGGAGGAACGACGTAGCAGAGCCTTCTCGCAGAGTAGCAATCTCAGTCTTTGCAATTGCTTCACTTCGTTTGCAATGACAGAACATATTATATTTATTTGCGCCGATCTACTTACATAATTATGTTTATTTGCGTTTTTATACTTAAATAATTGTGTAAAAGGTATACAAGAATAACTCAAATTGCTAAATTTATGTCTGAGTTAAAAGAGAATTGCGGTTCATTGAAAAAATTGAAAGTGAAAATTATGGTCAATCTGCCTATGAAATTGCTAACAAGCTGCGCGGTTCTACTAAGTTAGAATACACAACTAGGTTATGGAGTTTAGCAACAGAGTATAACCAAAAATATATTGAAGGTGAATTCCAGGGAAAGCCGATCGGGAAGTAATTTTAAGTGGTAAAATGACTGACTTGGCTCATTTGATAGCTGCACTTTCAGACCAAATCAATCAATCAGGATTCAATAAGTCTGATTTAACCAGTTGGACAGGTGACCATACCTCATAGGCTGGAGATATTGGTTCAGCTATTATTTTTTATCGCTCTAAATTTGAGAAAACTTCTGAAATTAATCTTCAAGAAATACTGAATAAATTAGCCAGTGACTCTGATTATACTGCAAACATTGCTGCTTACTGAGTTGGCAATATGATTAACTCTAGTTCCCAAACTGCTATTTCAACTGCGAGCGCTGAATATCATACTACTGAGTATTCCGAGCATATTAAGACATTTATCAAAAAACGTTTTGGCGGAATTATTGAAGGTAATAAACTTCAGAATCCAGGTTTGATAGAGGCTGAGATTCGTCGTGTATCTACCTTTATTAGGTTATATACTCCTGCCTCGGATTTATTTCAATCAGTGAAGAACCTAGTGAGATTGCAACCAAAATTAGACTGGGAGAACATTACAAAACCCAATGGCACTGATTTGCTGACTGGTTCTTTACATTTTTTGACTCACTTGGTTAAATATGCAGGTTTAGAAAGTTTACATTTTCAGCCATACCAAATGCTAGGACTGCCTTGGTTAGGGACTGTAGATTACTTTGTCACAGTTTCAGGTTTAGTTGAACAATCAATCAAATAGCAGCTTGTTTAGTTGTTGTGAAGCTATTTTCAAGAGTTAGCGATCGCTCTTAACACTCAAATTTATAAGTGCTAGGATAGCCACATATACGGAAAGATTTATATCGAACCTGAATTATCGGATTCTACATCTAAAACTCACTAACGATTTGCTTACCCCCACAAATAGATGGGGGTATTTTTCTTTTCGTCCATTGTCCCCTAGCTGATTGTGAATCGATTTATTAAGATAGCTTTTTACCGTTTTCCAGTTACCACCATCCGCACCCCACCCGTGGGAGCAAGCGTAAACCCACGACGTTGTAATTTTATAGGTTTCTCCTCTACTAAGGCAAGCTGATACTTGGATAAAAGCGTTGCTAGGACTAATTTCATTTCTAACTGAGCTAAGGCATATCCCAAACACCGCCGACTTCCACCACCAAAAGGAAGGTATTCAGAAGGTGAATACTGCCGCTCAAAAAAACGTTCTGGTTTAAATTGCTGAGCATCGGGATACAAGTCTTCCCGATAATGTACTAGGTAAATACTCGGCATTAAGGTGGTTTCAGCATCAAACTGGTAGCCTGCAATCTTCATGGATGATTTGGTGATGCGTGGGAATATTACTGGAAGGACTGGATACATCCGCAAAGTTTCTTGACAAACTGCCGTTAAATAGGGAAGTTGAGCAATTTCCATTGGGTTGGGATTTTCCCCTAAGCTATCTAGTTCTTGCTGCAATTTTTCTAGCACATCTGGATATTGATGAATCTGATAAAAAGCCCAGGCGAGTGTTGTTGCAGTCGTTTCATGTCCAGCAAATAAAATTGTTAGCAGTTCATCTGTTAATTCTTCGTTGCTCATTGCTTGCCCATCTTCATCCCGCACTGCCATCATCAAGCTCAGAACATTGCCAAGCTTCTCATCTGCTTTTATTCTTTTATCTTCAATTTCTGCTTGCAGCAGCTCGTGCATATGCCTTTGTCTGCGTTTCATCTTTCCCCAAGGAGTCCACGCTCCCCAATCTTTTTGTAAGAATTGCAAAAATAATATACTGGAGCGTAGGGGAGAATCTGTCATATCCAGCCAAGCCGTTAATAGGGGTTTAATTTGTTGATAGCGTTTCCCTTCGCTCAAACCAAAAACAATTTGCAAAATTACTTCTAAGCTAATTTTCTGCATGGCAGATCGAGCCACAAAACTTTCACCAATTTGCCATTGGCTGGTGAGATTTTCAGTAATTAAGCAGATTTGTTTAGCATAAGCTTGTAGTCTTTCCCCATGAAAAGAAGGCATTAATAATTTTCGTTCTCGCCGATGACGATCTCCGTCCATCAACATCAAAGAATTTTGTCCGATGAGAGGCTCTGCAAGCCGATTGGCGCGGCCCACATCAAATTTAGAATCTTGACTGAAAATTTCCTGAATTGCTTGCGGGTTGCCAATGATTACATAAGATCCCAACCCACTTAGCCGCATGGTAAAAATATCTCCATACTTTTGGCTATATTTGTGCTGAAATCCGATTGGATCGGCAATCCAATTTATTAGTTGCCACCAAGAAGGGCTGGTAATGGAATTGTGTAATTGACTGAACATACAATTTCCCACTTAGCTATTCCTATGATTCAATGTTACCGACATCATCAGGAAAGTCATTTATAAATAAAAGCTGGAATGCTCTATTTTGCGTCAAGCGATCGCAATGCTGTAACTGTTATCATAATCCTGCGCGGTCATGTTACTTTAGGTTCGCACATCAGTAGTATAAATTAAGGTAAGTCAAGTATTTAAATACATTGTTCGCATCTTCAGAATAGATATATTATAAGTTCTAATTTATACATCGAATTGTTAAAAACTAAGTTTTTGCAACACACCTTAAGATTTAATAGAAGGTATACTCCCTTGATTTGGCGTGGATTAAGTCGAAAAGCAAGACTAAAATTTACAATATTTGTGCTGCTAGCATTTATAGCAGTAGTTGCGGTGTTACAACTTTCCCCAAGACAACCGCAACGAGGACAGTACGAAAGCAATTATGCGATACATATCCGCCAGGATTTTAATCAACCTAGTTTTTATCCCGTTGGACAAATTCCACCTGTAAACCTTTATAAACCTGTTGCTGACTGGGTAGGAAGATTAATTTTACCAACAAAACAGCAATTGCAAGATAATTTAGATTGGGTGTGGATGGAAGTGCAACATGCACCACCTACAGCAGAAAATTTGGTAGGAAATATGGTGCGTGTAGAGTGGAAGAAGAATAAGGATTTACTTGCTTACGTTCAAGCTGTAACGCGAGATGTAAATTTCACTTCCGAAGTTATTAAAAGTCAAAAGCAAGGAATTATTCATCCTTTTCGACTAAATGGGGTTCGTCACGTAGGGATATTACGTTCTTTGGCTGGTGCAAATCCCGATGATAATACAATTGTTGCTTTAGATTCACATACAATCATTGCGAAAAGTGGCGAAAAATCTATTTTACAAATTGAACGCGAACCTATTTTAGTGGCTGGTAGGTTTTATGGTTTAGTAAAAATAGTTAAACCAATTCAATCTGATTCTAAAAGTCTTTCATTTACAAAGCATAAACAGTATAGCGATTATTTTTTGGTACAGCATTATAATCCTACCTCTAATAAGTTTGATGGTGTTGTAGAAACTATTCGCATCCCCCAACAAGTAAGAGACACGCGGAATTTTGCCCCTTCAACTTTGCAGCAAATCGAGAAATCACCTGCTGGTAAGGAGGGTTGGTATATTTACGGTGCTAAAGATGTAAATGGTGTATTTGTAGTTGACGCGATCGCACCTCGTTCTCTCTTTCAAATTCAAGCCAATCAAATCATTACAGGTAAAGAATTAGGACTAAATTATATCAAAGCTGAAAATTGGCAAAATACGGAGAAAAACAAAGGTAAATTCAATACTGTATTGTTAACACTTAGAGATACGCAAAATTCAAATACACTAAATTCACCCTATCAATCTATATCAAAATGGCAAGAAGGCGATCGAGCTATCTTACTGCACCTGTTCGGTGGAATTGGGGGACGTAAAGCCGAGCCACTGGGAGTACCTTACACTATCACCGGACATTTTGCTTTTGGAATCGCAGAAGTTGTTCGTGACGAGTTTACTAACGAATTACGCTTCGAGACTAAATACCACCAAATTTATGCCCATAACTCCGATGGAATTATTGCCGGAACGCATACATGGGCTGATTATATGGGTAGTTTACAACGTGGCTGGCTCGCAACACGTCCGGTATCGGATATTCTCATCAAATTCGACCCCGTGACACAGGATTATGATTTTGATGGTATTAAACTTTCGCCTTTAGACCAATTCCAACAACAATTACAAGTGACAATGGCTCGTTATCGCGTTGGCGATGGTACTGGTGGTGCAATGGTATCACCTGCAACTTCATGCGTACAAGACTCCAGCCAAGCACTGTATGCTGCGATATTGGCGATTAAAAACCAAGTCGCTACAACTCCTCAAATTCAAACTTGGTTAAACGCAAACCCAAATCATCTACAAACATTGCGCTTTCAGCAGCTAGTCAAATTAGGCCAATCTTTGGAAAAACAATTAGCACCCTTGGGAATAGTTCGTGCTGATTGGCAGAGTCAAGCAGATATACTCGCAGGTACAGGAATGGGAAAAACAACTCAACCATTTAAAGATGGTAGCATTTGGGCTGGTTTGACGACATGGCGGACAATGATGCCAAGACAAGTACACGACGACCTCGCCGCAATATTTTTAAAACATGGTGCAACTATGCAAGTATTGCGAACCAATCAAGTGGGTGGTTGGGAGCCTGATATTACACCTATTGCACCAACAATATTTTTCGGACAAATCAAGATTCCGTTTACCAATATTTCACCGCTAACAATTATTCTCAATCGCTTTTTAGCATCCCTAGCAGTTCCCACCTTACAAGATTGGTTAGTTATTATTTTGATGCTGGGAATTTATTGTATAATTGCTCTACCTTTTGGCTTTAAATTTGACTTTATACAAATACAGATTTGGTCAGCTACTTGGATTGATAAATGCTTGTTAATATTGCGTTGTTTATTTTTGCCTGCGATTGTTGAAGAGTTGTTGTTTCGAGTTTTTTTACTTCCTCATCCGATCGAAAATACTAACTGGTTACAATGGTCATTGTGGGTAAATTTGAGTTTATTATTATTTTTGATTTATCATCCATTAAATGCTAAAACATTTTTTAAAGCTGGATACCCAACATTTTTTAATCCTGTTTTTCTTGGTTTAACTGCACTATTGGGAATTTTATGTACAGTTGCATATGTGCTTACAGGTTCGTTTTGGGTAGTAGTTTTAATTCACTGGGTTGTAGTAGTAGTTTGGCTAATTGTTTTGGGAGGAATAACAAAATTAGATATTGAAAATCATAAATTTCCGAATACTAAACTATAGCATTAAAGCCAACAGCATTTCAAGTCTGGCGACCGAACGGAGTGCTTTGAAAATCGGTGCAACGCAGTTTCTGCCGTACCAAAAACGTTGCGCTGTCTTACCGCTAGCGTGTCTACGCAGTTTGTTTTTCCATAATTATTTGCCAACTTGCATAAATTCTTGAAACACTTGTGATAACTCTACAGAAGGCATTGATTAAATTTGTACTGCACAAAAAATAAAAGGAAACTGGTAAAAATGGTTCAACGAAAAGAATTATTTAGAAAACTAGCCAATTTTAAACCTCCTAAGGTGGGAGCGCCTGAGAATCGGAAAGGAGGGGCAATACGTGGATTAAAAGTACTTAAAAATTGAGAAAAAGAACTCAAGTAATAGAAAAATAGCATTCTCGTTAAGCGCAAATCATTGACATAACTGGATGCGCGGTGTCGGGTATAGTGAGGAAGAAATTTATTAATGTTCGTACTTATTTATATTTATTTTTCTCCATACCCAACATTCTACCCCTACACCCTTCCCTAACAAGGGTTTCATATTATTTATACCTATTATCTTCGTGCGATCGCATAATTAAACGCAGAGATCGTAGTTGCTTTCGTAAAAGTGTAGTTTAGTTACCGTTAAGAGGAAAAATCCCTGCTAATGTGTTAGTATAATAAAATACAGGCTTGTTTGTTAGTACAAGTTCTCTGTTCATCTTAATTTGAAAAGAGAGGCTCTCTTAGCTGTGTAGGCATAAAGTACCGTAAGATACAAAATTAGCTGTTTATAACTCCCAATAATTTTCATTTTGGGTAAAAAATAAACCGAAATTACAACTAAATTTGCAAGAGAGTTCAATAGGACTATACGAGAGGATTTTATGACTAAGCTTTCTTAGGAATATCAGAGGATGTAGAAAGCTTTATCAATAGCGATCCTGTCTTAAAAAGTCATATACATCCAAAAGGACTTATTACCTTAGTTGCAGGTCGTCTTGAGGAATTTGAGAAGATAAAAGCAAAAATTACAAGACGCATAGAAGGCGCATACAGAGGAGATTCTCATTTTGAAGATGCATGGCAAGAAATTCATAATATAAAAATTGAACCTGATAGTAACTACTTAAGAGGCTTTTGTAAAGATTATGCTTATAAGGTTCTTGTAATTCATGAAAAGTACTTTAAGGATGTGAAAGAAAAATGCTATGAAGGTAGCATCGACCAATTTTTAAATTTACTACAATCGAAATGTGAGCAAAGATGGAAAGAATATTTAGATAGTTCAGTAAAACAATATAGAATCTCGGTATTTCAAGATGTAGCTAATAGTATAGACCATGATTTTAGTTGCTATTTTCAATTAAAACATGATAATCGTGTTGTTGCTAGTGCATATGCTAGCTCTAGAAATTACGAGGTATTAAGTAAACATTTTGAATACCTATGTCAATCATTGAAGAGCGTTGAATTTAGTATAAGCAAAGCAACTGGTGATCCGCCTGATTTAGCTTTCGTTCTTGCTCCAGAATGCTCAGACATCCTTCGTAAGAAGTTAGAAATTAATAATATTATTTTTATAGATACTCTACAAGAACCTCACTTACTAGACTTATCTCAAGAAAATAAAAACATTGATAATAATGCAACTAGATACGTATCTGCTATCAATATAAATACAGCTAAAAAAGATTTAATACAGCAGGCATTTAAGGGTACACGTATTAGAGAACCCATGATTGATGAAATACTAAATAATAGACCATACAAAGATTTATCTGAACTATTATCTAAGTTTAAGAGCAAGTTTACTAATAATCAGAAAAATAAATTACAAGAGAAGCTTAAGAAAAAAGAAATTTGCTTCCAAATGGATGTTTTTTTGTGCCATAACAGTCAAGATAAACCTGAAGTCAAAGAAATTGCGGCAAAGCTGAGAAAACGTGGAATATCCGTCTGGTTGGATGAAGAACAGGTAATTCCTGGCGATAGCTGGCAAAAAGTTTTGGAAGAAGAGATTGAAAGTGACAGGATTAGATCGGCAGCAGTGTTTATTGGTGAAAATGGAATAGGCCCCTGGCAAAGCAGAGAGAAGGAAGTCTTTCTTCAAAAGTGTGTACAGCAAAATTACAGAGTCATTCCTGTTATTTTGGGAACATGTAAAGTTGAACCAAAAATTCCGCTTTTTCTTCAAAGCCTAGCGTGGGTTGATTTTCGTCAGAAGCAGAACCCTGAACCATTAGAACAGCTAATCCGTGGCATCAAGCAAGGGTAGCAGGGTGTCTCTCGTTAACTCCCCTCTCCTTGCAGTAGAAGAGGGGATAGAGGCAAAGTTACGCTGGATAAATCCGCAAACGCCGATTTGGTTCTTCTCCAAAACTGTGCGACTTGAGTCGATAGTGTTCTACTAACTCATGTTGCATTTTGCGTACTTGGGGAGAACGAGGCAATAACTCAACTGGCTGTCCTTTAGGAATGACAATTTGCTCTACAGCAAGTCTGGCTTCTTCTAGGGCATCAATCTCATCATCGCTACCGCTGTGCAAAAACAGTTGTAGTTCTCGGTCATCGGCTATCTCTGGGTCATCAATGTTCAGCAAACGCCTTAAACCACGGGTAATCTGCGGAATTGTGCTGGACTTAATCATGTGGATGGGCACATGACGCGCTTTCGCCATTTGTCTTAATTTGGCGTGGTTTTTGACGTGCGATCGCAATGCCAAAATTGCATCAGCACTATCAATATCTTTTGTCAATACCACAGGCAAAGTCAGTACATTAATTACCTGTTCCAGTTGGTGACGGCTAACGCCATAGGGGTAAATATGCAAGGGCAAATCTTCGCCATTTGGTCCTGCTTGTCTGGTGGCATTAAAATCAATGCTTTCCGAGTAATTGAAGGACTCATCTAGTAAGCGGTCAAACTCACTGCGTCCAGTCACTCTTTCCCGCTCTACAGGCAATGGCGGCAGTGCGACCATTTGTCCAGACGATCGCCAACCGTTGGGTTGCCGTGCTGGTGGCACAGATTCATCTGCAACTGCTAGGTGTCCACCGCGACCATTGACTACAGATAACTGCCGTGAAATCGAGACTTTGCCCTGGTCATCAACGATTCTTGTTTGTGGGCTAGGCTGACGACCCCTCAGTAGATTATCTACGGTGTCAGCAACACTTTCGTGTACTACCCAGCGTTGCCGTTCTAACATTTCCACAGCAATCTCGAAGGTCGGAGGAGCTTTGCGTTCTAAAACAGTCTTTTGACTGCCACGCCGTCTCGCTTCATCATCTCCCAGAGTCACAGCTTGGATACCCCCAACTAAATCAGAAAGCGTGGGGTTTTTAATCAAGTTTTCAATCTGGTTCCCGTGGGCAGTACCTACCAATTGCACACCCCGTTCGGCAATGGTACGAGCAGCTAAAGCTTCCAGTTCGGTGCCAATTTCATCAATGACAATGACTTCTGGCATGTGGTTTTCTACTGCTTCAATCATCACCTGATGCTGAAGTTCTGGATGAGCCACTTGCATCCGCCTAGCACGACCAATAGCAGGGTGGGCAACATCACCATCTCCAGCGATTTCGTTAGATGTGTCGATAATCACCACACGTTTATTCAATTCATCAGCTAAAACACGGGCAATTTCTCTTAATGCGGTTGTTTTACCCACGCCCGGACGACCTAGCATGAGAATCGATTTACCAGTTTCTACTAAATCACGGATCATGCCAATTGTGCCGAATATTGCGCGACCAACGCGGCAAGTCAAACCAATAATCTTGCCAGTACGGTTGCGGATGGCACTGATCCGATGCAAAGTTTGCTCAATTCCTGCCCGATTATCTCCACCAAAGGTTCCAACTCGCTGAATACAATCATCTATCTGTTCTTGACTCACGGGTATTTCGCTCAGATACTCAGCTTGATTGGGAAAGCGAGCCTCTGGGCGACGACCCAAATCCAAGACCACTTCAACTAAACTATCTCGTTTGGGATGATTCTCTAGTACTTGTCGCAGGTCTTGGGGCAAAATATCTAACAATTTTTGGAGATCGTCTGTAATCGTCATGCTTTCTATTGTGACGTTTTTAGAGATAACGAACGAGCGATTAGCGCTCCTGCTGTGACTTGAGCTGGGAAACGAGAGAATAGGCGAGCTCTACAGCTTGCCAAAGTAATACTTCGTTTTCTTCTAGGCGGACTGTCGCCTTGACACTAGTGTTACTCACCTCCTTGTTCTCTAACCGATCGAGAATTGGTGACAGCAGTACACGGGCGTAGCTACCGTAAGCAACCCCGGCAATAGATGACGCAGAGGCTGGGAGACGCGGTGAGGAAGTTGGAGTCTTGGATGCCACTTCCTCCACTTGGGGAGACCCCAAGACCGGAGTGGCTCCGCTTCCCGTCGAATCCAAACTTCCGAACCCGTTCGCTCTTAGCGTTCCCGAAGGGTAGGGCGACGCGGCGAGGGAGTTTGAGGAAGTATTCCCCGCGTCCCCGTATCCCCGTATCTCGGTGTCCTCTTTTCCTGCTCTCTTCAGTAGTCCCATTGCCTTTAACTTAGCAATGGTGTAGTTATTAGTGCCACCTGCTAACTGCACATATCCTGGTAACTTTGCTGCCAAAACTTTTTGTCCTAATTTCACGGCTGCTAAAGTAGTGCCATCTCCAATGTCACCGCTCATGGGGCGACCATCGGTTTGCCAAATTAAAGCAGTAGGACGTGGAGAAATTAGATCGTAAATAGCGTGGAGGTAGTCAATCATTCCCTCGCCATCAGGACAGCTGATAGCTACTACCTTAAGATGTTCAGCCCATTGTGAAATTACTTGCCACAATCGCTGAAATTCTGCCAAACGCCCTACCTTTGTATGTATTTCTACGGCATCTACTCCGGTTGACATTACCAATGGCGCGATCGCTCTTGGCGGTGACATGTATGATTTTGTATAAATTATATCATATGGGCAAACTGGTATACAACGACCGCAGCCGTAGCACTTTTGGGATTCAACTCCCGAAAAGTCATCTTTTATACGGCTAAATACAATTGCTTGTGCCGGACAAATCCTTTCACAGGGTTTAGAGCAGTCTGGGGGGCACTCAGTAGAATTAAATTCTGCTTTGCGAAAATGGGGGTCTTCTCCATCGTTCAAGCTGACCATCAAAAAGGGCAAGTTTCCTTTGCAGCCAAAGCCTCGCTCCTGGGCATCCCTAGCCAGATGCTTGGCCACTTGCAACGCTTCTTGGGCTGCTGCTATCACAGCTGGATCAGCTGCCACATCTATACAGTCAGCGCCCGCCAAAGTGTAGGCTAATGTTAAACTTCTGACCGCAGCTAGATGTTGGAAGCTGGCTCCGCAGATTAGCTTGAACCAGTGACCTTCTTTCAAGGATTGTAAAGGGGCGAACAGATCAGTCACTTCTCTATTATGCTTTTATGCGACTGAAAATAGTAGTCTTTACTAGATAAAAAAGTCCTGATTTCTTCATCTTTTTGTATAAGTAGTTGGACTCCTACTGGTACGATCGGCTATGAGCCTTATATTGCCAAAGATTCCGTCATTGCCGATGAAAGGTATGTATCGTTATTTATATATTAAGAATTGTAAATTTTATTTAGAAAGCAGGAGGCAGGAATTATTTTCTTTGTCCTCCTTGTCCCCATAGCAGTTGCTACAACGGACTGCTCACCGCAACGCACTGCTTCCTCATCTCTACGCAGGTGGTTTTATCGGAATTGCGATCGCAAACTCTGCTCCTTGCCCCAAAGATGAAGAGTAGGTTATTTGTCCTCGATGTTTTTGCACCACAATCTGGTGACTAATGGACAATCCTAGTCCGCTGCCTTTGCCCACAGGTTTTGTGGTAAAGAATGGATCGAATAGACGCGACTGCAATGACTCATGTATGCCAATGCCATTATCAGCGATCGCTATGTTCACAGTATTAAACTCTGTCAGCTCTGTGCGAATCCGAATCCGTAGGTTTTGGATTGGCTGTTTCCATTTATTTTGATGTTCTGATGTCTGATAAGAAGCTGCTAAGCTACGAGAACTTGCTCGTAGGGTATCTTTCTGACTAAGTTGGGAGCCAATCCTTTGATTTGTCTCTATTTCTCCCAAAGTTCCGATGGTCGAGATCTGAGCCTCTGATTTGTCTTGTTCTCTCCCTCTTTTCTCCAAAGAATCAATAGCATTGTTTAATATATGCATAAATACTTGATTCAATTCACTGGCATAACAGGTAACTAGAGGCAAATCATGATATTCTTTCACTATGTCAATAGCTGGACGATTGGCTGTTTCCCTAAGTCGATGTTGTAGCATAACTAGAGTATTGTCGATGCCTTCATGAATATCTACCGCTTTCATTTCAGCTTCGTCATGCCTTGAGAAGTTTTGCAGTGCTAATACGATTTCTCGAATGCGATCGGCTCCTCTATACATCGCACCCATCAAATCTTGTAGGTCATTAATCACAAAATTCAAGTCTACATCGTTAACTATTTTTTGAATTTTGGGAGTTGGTTGTGAATATTCCTGTTGATAAAGTTCGATGATATTAATTAATTCCCGTACATATTGACTGGCATATTGGAGATTTCCATAGATAAAACTAATTGGGTTATTAACTTCATGGGCAATCCCTGCTACCAATTGTCCTAGCGCCACCATCTTTTCGTTCTGAATCTGTTGGACTTGAGCTGCTTTTAAATTGTCCAAAGCTTCTTGTAATAAAAAATTTTTTTCTTGAAGTGTAATTTGCAGTGAACGTAAATTTATTTGATTTTCAATTCGTAATAGAACTTCTGCACCATGAAAAGGTTTAGTAATATAATCTACCCCACCAACGTCAAAAGCTTTTACCTTATCCACAACATCATCTAGGGCGCTAATAAAAATTACTGGAACTTCGCAAGTTTTGTCATCGGCTTTTAATTTTTGACACACTTCATAGCCATTCATCCCTGGCATATTAATATCTAGCAAAATTAAGTCAGGTAAAACCATTTGGCACGCAGTCAATGCCATTTTACCGTTTAAAGCTTTGCGAACTTCAAAACCCTGTGCCGTCAACATTGCTGATAAAAGTCGCAAGTTGTCTGGTGTATCATCAACTACTAAAATATTCCCTTTGCAATTGTTAATTTTATTTAAAGGCATTTTAAACAAAAAGTTACGTTTATACTTATTGAGTAGAATAACTGTTTTTTGAAAATATCCCTCTAACTATTTAAATCTTGCATATTAATATTAAGCAAAGCTTAGATATAGCGCTAGGGTTGCACAATTTATCTTTGGCATTTGCTCTTTGAGGGCTTTGTGAACCTCAGTTACCTTCTTACGTAAGTATAATAGATAAAACACGTCTATTATCTAATTAATAGTTGAATAATATAGTGTTACTTTTGAAAATTATTAAGTAAGTATTTACTCATGTTATTTGCCTTAAATGCTACTTGACTGTCACCATTGAGGCGCTGAGGCAATCAAGTCTAAAACAAGTCTTTGTTCTAGGGGTTTGGAAAACAAATATCCTTGAGCAAAATCACATTTTAAACTTCTCAGTTGTTTTAACTGTTCTTTTGTTTCGACTCCTTCCGCAATTACAGCCATTCCCATTGATTCGGCGATACCAATCATCGCTGGCACTAATCCCATATCTTCTTGATTATGCTGCATACGTTTGACGAATGATTTATCAATTTTCAGTGCGTTTAAAGGAAAACTATGCAGATAACTCAAAGATGAATATCCTGTCCCAAAATCATCCATAACTAACTTAATTTTCCTGGCTTTTAATTTCTGAAGAATTGTTTTAACTGCATGAGTATTTTCCATAATGACACTCTCAGTAATTTCCAATTCTAAACAAGCTGGATTTACTTGAGTTTCATCAATAATTTGGTCAATTTGTGTTGTTAAATTTGCTTGAGAAAATAATCGCGCACTCAAATTAACACTGATAGTTAGGTTTTCCGGTGTTGCTGGATGATTTTGCCAAATGTGTAGTTGATGGCAAGCTGACTGTAATACCCACATATTAATTGGATTAATTAAACCTGTTTCTTCTGCTACAGGAATAAATTCTATAGGAGAAATCAGACCGCGAATTGGATGTTGCCAGCGCACAAGGGCTTCAAATCCAGAAATTCTACCTGTAGCTAGAGAAATAATTGGTTGATAATAAACGAGAAATTCTTGTCGGTCGACAGCTCTTCGTAGGTCATTTTCTAATTCTAAAAGTTGGATAGCTTCTTGATACATTGCCGGGTCAAAAACATGATATCTAGCTCTCCCTAGAGCTTTAGCACGATACATTGCAGTATCAGCATCCCGCAGTAGAAATTCTGGTTTTTCATAGTCTTTATGACCCCAATTAATGCCAATACTGGCATTCATAAATACTTCATATCTGGATAATTTAAAAGCGAGTGATAGTTGTTGCAAAATGTTATCAGCAATTTGAATTGCCGAATTTATATCGACGATTTTCTCTAAAAGAATACCAAATTCATCGCCACCTAATCGTGCTAGAGTATCAACTGGTGTCAAGCAGGTTTGGAGGCGGCGGGCAATGGCAACGAGTAATTCATCTCCTACCAGATGCCCCAGAGAATCATTGACAACTTTGAAGCGATCGCAGTCTAAAAATAGGACAGCAAATTGATAATTGGATTCTTGCTTAGCACAATGTAGAGCTTTTGCTAGTCGCCTAATAAATAAAACTCTATTCGGTAAACCAGTAAGTGAATCATGCAGCGCTATATCGAGCAACTTACTTTGCAGTTGCCGACGGGAAGTAATTTCTCCTTGAAGTTTTTGTAGAGCTTTTTCTAGCTCCCAAGTACGCTGTCTTACCCTTTGTTCTAATTCAGCATTTAGTGTTAATATTTCTAATCGTGCTGCCCTTAAGGCCATTTGGTTTTGCACGCGCACTAAAACTTCTTCAAACTCAAATGGTTTGGTAATATAGTCTACGCCCCCGATTCTAAAGGCTTTTACTTTGTCGAAAACATCGTCTAAAGCACTAATAAAAATTATCGGAATATCTGCCGTGAGATCCCACGCTTTAAAACGCTGACAAACCTCGTAACCGTCTACTTCCGGCATCATAATGTCGAGTAAAATGAGATCGGGTAATACTGTTTGACAAGCACTCAAAGCCATTTGCCAATTCAAAGCCTTGCGAACGTTATATCCTTCTCTAGTAAGCAGTGAGGACAAAACTCGCAAGTTGTCTGCCATATCGTCAATTATTAAAATGTCTTGTTTATTAGGGTCTAACCGCTTGTAATTCATTCTGCGTCTGTTCTCGTCAATTCCATAATTTTCTCAAACTGATAGTTGTTTGCTAAATCCTTGAGAACTCGGAAAATTTGACTTTTATCTGGCGGAATGTGCTGGATTAGTTCTAAAATTAAGTCGTCACTGCAACTTGCTGCTGCATGACGTACTCTTCCCAGCCACTCAGGCGACATCTGCGATAAATCCCTCAGAATGTCAGTTTTGCTAGCTATTATCTGTGTTTCTTGATTGACAGTTACTGTATTAGTAGTTTCTACTTTGCTGATATATTTTACACCGAGATATTGGCTGACTGTTTGCAGTAATATTTCCTGTGTAAATGGCTTGCGAATAAAATCATCGCAACCAGTTGATAAGATTTGCTGGCGTTCTTCTTCAAAGGCGCTGGCAGTCAGAGCAATAATGACGGTATTGGTATGGGGTATTGGGCATGAGAGAGCCAGTACATTGGGCGGTGCTGACTTGTAGTCATAGAAAGGGCAATAATTGATGTCATTGGTTATCACTTGTTGCGGATAACTCACACCCCAAACCCCATGCTCAATTTCTCGGGCTTTAATTATCCTTGTGGCTTCGTAGCCATCCATCACAGGCATCCGCATATCCATGAAAATTAGGTGTGGTTGCCATTCCATCCATTGAGCGATCGCTTCTTGACCATTTGCGGCTTCTCGCACTACAAAACCAATGGGGGTCAGTAGTTTCACTAGTAATAAACGATTATCCGCGACATCATCAACTACCAAGATTCGGTATTCTTTTTGCTCTGGTGCTAAAGAAATAACTTGGCATTGAGTTTGCTTTGACGGAATTTCGCTAGACTCAGCCACATCGATCTCGATATTAAAGGTAAATTTACTGCCCACACCCAAAGCACTGCTAACGGTAATATCTCCCCCCATCAGTTGCACGTATTTACGGCTAATTGCTAAACCCAATCCGGTTCCCTGCTGAGATTTCCTCCCAATTTCAGTTTGCCCAAAAGCTTCAAAAAGTAGATCAATTTCTTGTGGAGAAATACCAGCACCAGTATCTTGTACCTCGAAGATTAGGGACTGGGAAACAAGAGGCAGAGGCGATGGGAGGCTGAGGAACTGAGGGCAGTTAGACAAGATTGCTTTTTTCTCCTCTGCTCCTTTACAGTCCCCAGTCCCTAATCTCACACGCAACGTCACACTACCAGTACGAGTAAATTTAATGGCATTTCCCAGAAGGTTGAGCAAGACTTGACGCAGTCGGCTTTCGTCAGTTTGCACGTACCTGGGTATATCAGGAGTATAGTCAAATATCAGTTGTATTTCCTTAGAAACAGTACGGCAACGCAACATCTCTTCTAGGCTTTGCAAAAAACTAATTAAGTCAAAACTACTAACATTCAATGTGGTTCTGCCGGCCTCGATTTTTGACATTTCTAGAATGTCGTTGATTAAGTTGAGCAGATGTTCGCCAGCACGATTAATAATTGCTAGGTTTTGCTGATGTTCGTTGGATAGAGAATTATCTTGGCTCATGATTTGGGTGAAGCCAAGAATCGCGTTAAGTGGGGTACGCAGTTCATGGCTCATGTTAGCCAGAAATTCACTTTTGGCACGGTTTGCCTGCTCAGCGGCCTGCTGTCCCTGTGTGGCGATTTTGTGAGCTTGAATTAATTCTTGTTGGGCAATTTGCAGTCGTTCAATGACTAATAGGAGTTCTTGGGTACGCTCTTTTACTTGAGCTTCGACGACACAATTGTGTTCTTCTTGTTTGTTTTGGGTAGTGTCGGAAAAAGTAGCGATATCTGACGGCAAGCTGCTACTCTTTGAGTTCTGCGAAGCAATACGCATCAACGCAAAGGTAATTTTGCTCAGTTCATTATCTAAAGTTTTCATTTCAGCCTGTTTTGCTTCTAATGCAGCGAAAGACTCTTGCAGTTCTTTGACCATACTGTTAAATGAATTAGCTAACTCCCCTAATTCTGTAGACTGCTTCCCTTCACCTGTAGCAATTTTCCGAGCTGGTGTGTTTAATTTTAGAATATGCTTAATTAGCTTCAGGATTGTTAAGTAGCGATCGAGGTGTTGTTCAATGCGATCGCAGATTTCGTTTTCTAAGTGAGTAGCCAGCTTTTTTACTGCTTTGTGTCCTTGAAACGACAGATAGCCCACCAGTCCTATAGCCCCACTAATTTGCAACACAAAATGCACAAGTGAAACCAATCTGATAGGCATCTGGGCGTAAAGTTTGCCAATTAAGCGGTTGAGAAATTTGACAGGCTGAAGTTTAGATAACATTGTTGTTTAATTTTTCCCCTAAGCTCAACTTGGGGAATTCTGGCTATTTCAGTTATCTTGAATACAAAGGTTAGTACTGCCTACAATAGCAAAAATCATCAAGCAAATAGCTGATATTAGTATAGATTTATACGTTTAATTGTTCACTCCACAACTAATCCTCAAGCTTTGTTATAACACCTTAATTTGCTCGCTCTCGTCATGGCGACAAGTCGATGCATATAACTAGACTCAAGGCAATATATATTTATATTCTTTAACAAAGATATTCCATTTCAGAAGAGTTGTCACTTTTAAGGGCAAAGCGACAAATACAAAAAGTAGGAATCGAGATTAAATCTGAGTCTGGGCATATTGCAATACACCCTTACGAATTAACGATCGCTATCAGTTACGCTCTTGGTTAAACCACTTAATCTCATTGGTTCCAAGATATTTGCGAGGTTCAAAAGGTTTATATTTGATTATAAATATTTGAGGATTTTTTAATAAATATTCTTAAATAAGAATTTACAATAATGGTTTTATTTTTGACTATTCAATTTTTAATATTAATAAATATTAACTGTTTGACGACAATATTTCAATTTCGTCGCCAATTTGCAAAGTTTTACCAGTTTGTGATATGGATAATCGTGTATTTACACTTAAGCGATAAAAGTGATTAAAGCGCGATGAGGCTACCCAACTGGGCAAAGTTGCTTGTCGCTTTTGCACAAATATTTTTTGAAAGTTAGGGTAAGCTGCTCCAGAGTCAGGATTGCGTGTTGGAACTATACAACGCTGACAGGGATTAACTCCAAAAAAGTTCACATTTCCGACTTGAAAGGAGATAAGGTCGCCTTCTTCGCTAAATAACCGATCCTCCCAAAACGGTTCTACACCCCCAATTTCAATATTGGCACGCATTCGACGGCGGATTTCATCGATACTTAAACCAGGAAACCAGGAGGCTACTTCTATCAGGGTTGCTGTACTAATTACCGTTGGCCCTGGTGAATTGCGATCGTCGGGAAAGCCCATTAAAGAGTTTTGCTCTACCATGACAGCAAACCCAAAAAAATCACTCAAGATTGCTGCTAAAGCTTGGCGTTCTCGATCCAAATGAAAAACTTGTGGTGATTTTTGACCTGGGATTTGCAGCGAGATAGTTCTATTTGCCCCAAAAGGATTTGCGTAAAATGCTCGCAGTAAATGAATTTTGTCATTGCGCTTGGCATTGACAAATTTACCTTGTCCGTCAAGGATGGCAAACTCGCGGTCATACTCTAATGCACCACTAGCGAGAACCTTGGTTTGCTCCACTTCGACACCATCTAGTGACTTAATCGGGTAGAGTAAAATTTTAGCTAAGTATGGCATGAAGCTATTTTGGATATGGTATAAAATAGCAGTCCCATTGGCAGTGTGAAAAACTTATGAGGCGACTGCTATTGTCAATTCAAATCTAAAATTTCAAATGTGGTTACTTATCTACACCAAATATTTTGCACTATGGATACAGTGGTGAATTGTCGATTTCCCCAATGTGATTTAAAGGCCAGAAGCGAAGTACAGCACGACCGATGATATTTTTTCGAGGGACAACACCCCAGCAGCGACTATCGTAGCTACTGTTACGATTGTCGCCAAGCACTAAATATGAATCGGGGGGTATAGTTTCAGGTTTTGCTAAGTAAGGTGGCTGTTGTCCTGAAGTACAAACATCAATTACTGTACGCTGCTTGGAGCTAAGATATTTGTTTTCTTGGAGAGGTTTTTTATTGATATAAACTTTACCATCCCTGAGTTCTACCGTCTCTCCGGGTAAGCCAATTACACGTTTAATGAAGGCATCTTGGTATTGTTCCTTTTGCAGTTCTTCTGTAGGCGAAAAGACTACAATATCTCCCCGCTCTGGTTGAGAAAACTTATACTTCAACTTATCAACAATAATTTTATCTGCCTCCCACTGGTTTGGCGTTCCGTGTAGAGTGGGTTCCATTGAGCCAGAAGGAATCCAGCGAGCTTCCGCAACAAAGGTACGAATGCCTAGAGCCAGCACGATACTTAATACAACTGTTCTGCCTAGCTCTGCGATCCAGGAATTATCGGGTTGTTGACTAGAGTTGTTATCAGACACTTGATTTTGCATGAAATTACTGTAAATAAGGGAAGTGCAGGTAATGAACTCGCTCAGGGAGACTTTATTTGTTAATCTTAACGGGAGAACATCGATTTACTGGTTGTTAGCATATTGTCAGGCAGATTCATAAGTTAAAAATAAACTTTTTTTTCACGACCTGCAAAAATTTATTACGAAGAGTGCAACCAAGTTTAACCTATAAGCATAGTTCTCTATAATTCATAGCTGTCTGTCTGAACGTTTTTAACCCCATGTCATCTTCACAAAGTTTACTGATTCGCCACGCTCGCATTATCCTACCTAATGGTGAATTGATGGTAGGCGATGTACTGATGTGCGATCGCCAGATAGTTGAAGTTGCACCGAAAATTTCCATTGCAACACCAACCAGAGAAATTGACGCAGAAGGGTTAACTTTGTTGCCAGGAGTCATTGACCCGCAGGTGCATTTCCGGGAACCAGGACTAGAACACAAAGAAGACTTGTTCACCGCCAGCTGTGCTTGTGCTAAGGGTGGAGTCACTTCTTTTCTGGAAATGCCTAACACCCGCCCCTTAACTACTACCCAGGAAGCTTTAGACGACAAGCTACAACGTGCGTCTAACAAGTGCTTGGTTAATTATGGCTTTTTTATTGGGGCAACTGGTGAGAATCTACCAGATTTACTCTCAGCACAGCCGACACCGGGAATTAAAATTTTTATGGGGTCGATGCATGGTCAGTTGTTGGTAGATCGAGAAGCAACACTCGAAGCTATTTTTGCCGAGGGCGATCGCTTAATTGCCGTTCATGCCGAAGACCAAGCTAGAATTAACCAACGCCGTCAAGAATTTGCTGGCATTCACGACCCGGCAGTTCACTCTCAGATACAAGATAATCAAGCTGCCCTGTTGGCAACTGAACTAGCATTAAAACTTTCTAAAAAATATCAGCGTCGTCTGCATATTCTGCATATGTCCACAGCCGAAGAAGCAGAGTTGCTGCGTCAGGATAAACCGAGTTGGGTAACAGCAGAGGTGACACCACAGCATTTGTTGTTGAACACCAGTGCTTATGAAAAGATTGGCACTTTAGCACAAATGAATCCGCCTTTGCGATCGCCCCACGATAATCAAGTTCTCTGGCAAGCTTTGCGGGATGGTGCGATCGATTTCATCGCCACAGACCACGCACCGCACACCTTGGCAGAAAAAGCCCAAGAATATCCCAACAGTCCCTCTGGAATGCCTGGGGTGGAAACTTCTCTGGCTTTGATGTTAACTGCGGCTATGCAGGGACAGTGTACTGTTGCCCAAGTTGTCAACTGGATGTCAACAGCTGTAGCTAAAGCTTACGGTATTCCGAATAAGGGGGCGATCGCTCCTGGTTACGATGCCGATTTAGTACTAGTAGATTTGAATATATATCGCCCAGTCCGGCGCGAGGAGTTGCTGACTAAGTGTGGTTGGAGTCCTTTTGAAGGTTGGAACCTTACAGGATGGGCTGTAACTACCATTGTCGGCGGTGAGATTGTTTATAACAAAGGTCAGTTAAATACTGATGTGCGGGGACAAGCTTTGACTTTCTTGTAGTAAATTAGACGTTTGAGTTGAAAGGCAGGAGGTAGGGGGCAGAAGGCAGAAGGGAAAATTTCACCACTCAGTATGAAAAATTGCTTTTAGCTTTACTTTTTTCTACGTCGATTTCTGGATTACGGCGGAATATTCCTCTAACAAGCGTATTATCGAAGTTTTCATCAGCAAGCAATTTTAACATGCTTCTCTTGCTGTTTTTCGGGCAAGCAGGCGATCGCGCAAGCCTTGTGGGTCAAATCTCGCTTGATTCATTGCCCGAATCTCTTGTGATTGCTGCTGTCGCTGTTGTAAGTAGGCTTCTACTTCTGCCTGATGATTTAGGTAGAAGGCGATTGTGGCGTTTGTCCATAATCCCCAGTCCCCAGTTCATTCTTCCTGTTTTCCTAAATATACTTCAATCACGCGTGGGTCATTTTGCACTCCCTCAAAATTTCCTTCACACAGTACTGAACCTTCATGTAGTACTGTGACTTTTCGGGCAATTTGACGCACAAATTCCATATCGTGTTCAATTACTAAAATTGAATGACTCTGAGCTAAGGCTAAAAGTAATTCCCCGATGTTATAAGTCTCTTCATCTGTTAAACCTGCAACAGGTTCATCAACGAGTAATAAATCAGGAGATTGTGCTACTAACATCCCAATTTCTAAACGTTGCTTCTCGCCATGAGATAACAAACCTGCTCGAATATCTGCTTTAGCAGTTAAACCGATGGTTTCTAATAAACCTTTAATACTATTCTTTTCCGCAGTGTTAGATTGCCCAAACAAAGTAGAAAAGACATTTTTATTGCGGTTGCTAGTAATTTCTAAATTTTCACGGGGCGTTAAGTTCAAGTAAATTCGGGGTGTTTGAAACTTGCGCCCAATTCCTAACCGTGCAATTTGGTATTCGCGTAAAGAACGCAGGTTTTTTCCTTTGAATAGGACTCGCCCTACTGTTGGTTGTACTTTACCCGTAATCACATCCAGAAATGTTGTCTTTCCGGCACCATTCGGGCCAATGACTACACGCAATTCACCTGCATCCATGTTAAAGTTTAGCTGGTTTAGTGCTTTAAAACCATCAAAACTAACAGTTACATTTTCAGTTTCCAATATTTTGGCGTTCATGTTGCACTTCAGCGTCTTCTTCTAAGGTTGGATATGTGGCAATTTGTTGACGGCGGTTGAAAAGAGGAATATTCTGACTACGCAACCATCCCACTATGCCATCAGGAAGCACTGTGACGACTATTAAAAATAGTGCGCCTTGGAAAAATAACCAGAATTCGGCAAATTGTTCGCTTAAAAAAGCGCGGGCATAATTGACTAACAAAGTTCCAATAATTGCCCCAGTTAAGGTAGCACGTCCACCTACCGCCACCCAAATTACCATTTCAATCGAAAAGGCAATATCCATCGCTCTGGGCGATACAGAACCACTTTGGAGGGTGTAAAATGCTCCTGCTATGCCAGCGATCGCACCTGAAACTGCAAACACCACCACTTTAAAATCTGTAGGATCGTAGCCGGAAAATCTGACTCGACTTTCATCGTCACGAATAGCTATTAACAATCTACCAAAGCGTCCGCTTGTTAACCAACGACAAACTCCATAGGTAGCTGCGAGAAACAATACTGTCAGGACGTAAAAAACAAATTGCGTTTTGGCATCGCTAACGGTTGCCCCAAACAAAGTTGTAAAGTCTATCAGTCCGTTCGTACCATTGAATAGTTTTTGTTGACCGTTAAAGAAATTAAAAAATACAATCGTTCCAGCTTGAGTCAAGATAGAAAAATAAACACCCTTAAGGCGATTGCGAAATACTAAATATCCTAAAATTCCTGCCAATAACCCTGGAATTAGTACCACAGCAGCTATTGTCAAAGGAAACGAATAAAAAGGTTGCCAAAACCAAGGAAGTTCCGTAACTCCATAAAGTCCCATGAAATCAGGTAACTCACCAGTGGGAACTTGCAGTTTCAAGTACGTAGCGATCGCATATCCACCCAAACCAAAGAAAATGCCATGTCCTAAACTCAATAAACCAGTGTACCCCCAAATTAAATCAATACCCAAAGCCACAATCGCCAGTGATAAAAATCTACCCAACAAATTCAGACGAAACTCAGAAAGTACCACTGGCATGATAATTATGAGGATGAGTGCGATCGCAACCACTACCCCAACTTCAATTAATATTAACCCTCCTCTCTTCTTCCTCATTCTTTCTTCGCGTCCTTCGCGTCTTCGCGGTTTATTTTAAACATCAACACTACGACCTTTTTGTGGAAAAATTCCCCCAGGCTTCCACTGTAAAAATACAATAATCAACGCAAATACCATCACCTTAGCCATACTTGTCGTAGCAAAAAAAGTGAAGAAATCTGCTAAAGGTTTAACAGGAGCAAACAAGAAAGCAAGAGTACCAGAACCAATTAAAAAATTAGCTGTACCAATTCCCAAAGCAGCCACAATAGTACCTGCTAAATTACCCACACCACCGACAACAACCACCATAAAAGTATCAATGATATAGTTTTGTCCGGTATTGGGGCCTACAGAACCAAGTAAACTAATAGCACATCCAGCCACACCAGCTAACCCCGAACCAAGTGCAAAAGTGATAGCATCGACTTTTTCAGTTGGGATACCTAAACAAGCACTCATACTGCGATTTTGCGTAACAGAGCGAATTCTTAATCCCCAGTTAGAGCGTTGTAGAAATAGGTAAATTCCTGCTACACAAATTATTGTTAAAGCAATAATAAATAGTCGGGCAAAAGGTAATTGCACGCCCAGTAAAGATATACCATCTTGTAACCAAGTAGGCGCTGTTACATCTACATTTTGAGCGCCAAACCAAGGCTGAGTTAATGCTTGCTGATAAGCTTGGCTCAATAAGTTGCACGTTGTTATTGTCACGCCTAGCGATAGGAATAACAACACCGCCACAACCCAGTTACGAATTCTCTCAAAATTCGTGCGGGAATTTAAAATCCATAAACCTCCAAAAAACAATAGAGAAAATAGGACGATGCCAATTATCAATATCCAATTCAAACTGCGGACAAACTGCTGAAAAATCAAACTAACTCCCCAAGTTGCTAAGAGAGTTTCTAGGGGTCGTCCATAAAGATAACGAATTACGCCTTTTTCTAGAATTAACCCTACAGCAGCCGTAAAGATAAAAGCAACAATCAAAGCCAAAAATATATAACTTTCAAACCAAAGCCCACCCAATTGTTTACAACCATTTTGCACAACAAATGTTGTATAAGCGCCGAACATCATCAATTCGCCATGAGCCATATTGATGACACCCATCAATCCAAATATAATGGCTAGTCCCAATGCTGCAATTAATAATACAGCACCAATACTAATACCATTAAATACAGCTTCTAAAAAACCTGTAAGCACTTTTTACCCCACAAATCTTAGCTTCTTTTTATTAATCAGTAGTGGCATGGCAAGGCTAAAGTAGTGCAATAGAAAAATTCGATTATGTGTCTAAACTTCAATTTTTCAGAGATTTTTAATGCAACATTTTAGCCTTGCCATGCCACTACAAAGTTAAGGTTGACTAATTCGTAATTTATTACGAATTACGAATTACTCTTCGGGTGACGCTCTCTACGAGACGCTGCGCGAACGCAAGCTCGCTAACGCTGCGCTAACGGAAGTTCGGACTCGACGGGAAGCGGAGCCACTCTGGTCTTGGGGTCTCCCCAAGTGGAGGAAGTGGCATCCAAGACTCCGACTTCCTCACGAATTACGAATTATTTAAGCTTGCTTGTACTTACCACCTTTAGCAGGATCTGACCAATCACAAGCAAATCCTTTAGTCTCTTTCACAAACTGATTCCAAGGAACTGGCTCAACTGGCGCAGGCGTAGCATAGACAATATCAAACAAACCATCTTGCCTGACTTGACCAATTCGCACAATTTTGGATATGTGATGATTGACATCTACTGTCACTTTGCCTTCAGGTGCATCTATAGTTTGACCATACGCAGCTGCACTTACCTTCGCTATGTCAGTAACACCAGCTTTTTCTACTGCTTGTTTCCACAAATAAACTGCGATGTATGCTGCTTCCATGGGGTCATTTGTCACCCGATTTTCACCATACTCTTTCTTAAAAGCTGCAACAAACTTTTTATTAGCAGGTGTATCTACTGTTTGAAAGTAATTCCAAGCAGCGTAATGACCTTTGAGATACTCTACACCAATTGCTTTAACTTCTTCTTCAGCAATACTTACAGACATAGAGGGATATTTTTCTGGGGTCAAACCTGCGCCTTTTAATTGTTTAAAGAAAGCAACATTGCTATCACCATTTAAAGTGTTATAAATTACTCCACCGTTGGGTAAATTTTGCTTAATTTTAGTGATAATTGGCGTAACTTCTGTATTACCCAATGGTAAGTAATCTTCACCAACTGTTTTCCCACCTAAAGCTTCTAATTGAGCTTTAATAATTGTGTTAGCAGTACGAGGAAAAACATAGTCTGAGCCAACTAAGAAGAATTCTTTGCCCTTATTTTTCAACAGCCAATCAACAGATGGTTCGATTTGTTGATTTGGCGCAGCACCTGTATAAAAAATGTTTTTAGAACATTCTTGACCTTCGTATTGCACTGGATACCAGAGCATATGGTTTTTGCTCTCAAATACTGGCTTAACATTCTTGCGGCTAGCAGAAGTCCAGCAACCAAAGACTACAGCAACTTTATCTTGATCGATGAGCTTGGTTGCTTTTTCTCTAAAAGTATCCCAGTTAGAAGCACCATCTTCAACAATTGGTTGAATTTGTTTACCTAAAACACCACCAGCCGCATTAATTTCTTTAATTGCTAATTTTTCTGCATCCACAACGCTTTTTTCACTAATAGACATTGTGCCGCTGAGAGAGTGCAAAATACCGACTTTGATGGTGTCACCAGAAGTAGCCGCCACAGGAGAAGCATTACCAGAGGCTGCGGGACTATTTGTAGCACTTGGGGCACTATTAGCACAAGCCTTGATAAAAATGCTGCTACCGATGGTTGCGGAGCTGTAAATCAAAAACTTACGTCTGTTAAATTGTGTACTCATATCTTAATGAATCTTCCTCTTAATAAATCAGCTAACTATACAGAAAGCTGAGGTATCAATCTTTAAACTGTGATATTAGTTTGTTATTTAACTATAAAAAAGTTATGTTTTATACAAAATGTCATTTTTGCATAACCAAAATTTAATTTCAGCATAATAAAATTAATTAAGCTTTAAAATATTAAAGAGCTATCTAATGGTATTGCAATCTGATTTGATTCCTGAATCACTCGTAGAGTCAGATAACGGGGAAGAAGGAATAAAAGTGTACCTAGTTCGCAACAATCAAATAGGAGTCTTATATTAGACAGCTAAGAGGATGTCTCTTCAGTTCAAAATGTTATGCTGAAGAAAGCGATCGCACAGTCAAGCATCTATCTCACCAACTCATGATAAATTGCGGTTTTCCTGTTCGAGACGCTCACAATAACAAACTATATCTTTCACCGACTTCTCAAATATCCTCTAACAACACAAGCATATTTGTTGCAAAAAATAAATATTAAATAATAAGCTGGAAAAAAATCTTAATATCAACAAAATATTTCTAGGATACAAAAGCAAGACGAGAATAGAGAAGATTTTCAAAGTATCTAGACAATAAAATAAATATGACTCGTAATATATATGCGCTGCTGGTTGGTATTGATGAATACGTCAGTCCAGTTCCTGCTTTAAAGGGTTGTGTTAACGATATTACGGCGATCGCAGAATATTTATCAGGACGGGTTGCTAGCGATCGCTACAAATTACATTTACGCACACTTTTAAATCAAGATGCTACCCGTCAAGCAATTATTGATGGTTTTCGTCAACATCTGTGCCAAGCAAGCAGTGAGGATGTTGCCTTTTTTTACTATGCAGGGCATGGAAGTCAAGAACAATCGCCTCAAGAGTTTTGGGCTTTGGAACCAGACCGACTAGATGAAACTGTAGTTTGTTATGACAGTCGTAGTTTAGGGGGTTGGGATTTGGCAGATAAGGAGTTAGCCAAGCTAATCACTCAAGTAGCCGAAAAAAATCCTCACATTGCTATTATTTTGGACTGTTGTCACTCAGGTTCTGGTACTCGTGGCGATTTAGAAACAGAAATAGCAGTCCGCAAAGCAGCCATTGACCGCCGTCAGCGACCTTTAGATAGCTTCATTTTCTCCTTAGCAGAAGTTGGTCAGCTTTCATCTCGCAGTTTGGAAAAAAATTCCACTGGCTGGACTTTGCCTAGAGGACAACATATCTTGTTGGCAGCTTGTCGGGATATTGAAGAAGCCAAAGAGTACAACGCAGATGGGCAAAGTCGAGGAGCCTTTTCTTACTTTTTGCTCGATACATTGAAAAAAGCTAATGGCAGTCTGAGCTATAGAGATTTATTTAAACGTACTAATGCTCTAGTTCGGGCTAAAGTTACCGCTCAATCTCCCCAGATAGAAGCAACAGTGATGGGCGATTTAGAGCAAGCGTTTTTGGGAGGCGCGATCGCATCACGCATTTCTTACTTCACCGTCAGTTACGATAAAGACCAAAGCTGGGTAATTGATGGCGGTACTATCCATGGCATTCCCCAACCAGCTACAGATGAGACAACAATACTTGCATTGTTTCCCTTTGATACTCCCAGCGAACAATTACGCCAACTTTCAGCAGCAATAGGCGAAGCTCAAGTTATCAAAGTTCTGCCGCAATTAAGTAAAGTTCAAATCAGCGGTGTAGATGACTTAAATTTAGACATGACTTTCAAGGCAGTCATCACTAGTCTACCTTTACCGCCCAAAGGAGTCTTGATTGTTGGAGAAGAACTAGGAATCAACTTAGCACGTAAAGCTCTGCAAACAGTCGGGCCGCAAAACCAGCATTCTCTCTACGTTCGAGAAGTTGTCACACCCGAAACAGCCGAGTTTAAGTTAATAGTCCGCGATGGAGAATATTTAATTACACGCCCAGCCGATGACCGTCCTTTAGTTGCGCCAATTCGAGGTTACAATTCGGCTACTGCTTGGCAAGCAATTCAGCGATTAGAACACATTGCCCGTTGGACAAATATCGCCGAACTCTCCAGTCCTGCTACTAGTAGAATTCGGCCTGATGCAGTGCAAATGATTATTTATCGGGAAGAACAAGAATTTCTAAATGCTGAGATTCGCTTGGAATATCGTCAAGTAAATGGCAGATGGCAAAAACCACCTTTTAAAATCAAACTGCAAAATACAAGCACTAGACCGCTATACTGTGCTGTTTTAGATTTAACACAGCAATATAAAGTAGATTCTGGTTTATTTGAAGCTGGAGGAGTGTGGCTACAGCCAAAACAAGAAGCCTGGGCATTAGGAGGTCAAACTATTTATGCAGAGATTCCCTACGAACTACTAACACAGGGAGTTAGCGAATACACAGATATTTACAAACTGATTGTCAGTACATCTGAATTTGACGCTAGATTACTCGAACAAGACAAGTTGGATTTGCGGCATACAATAAGAGCATTGGGAGGGCGACAGAAAGGAACGCTCAACCGTTTAATGCATCAAATTCAAACCCGTAAACTCACTACTATACTAGATGACGAAGAATATGACGATTGGGTAACAAGTCAAATCGTGATTACGACTGTGCGTCCGCAACCATCGATACCCAGAGGAGACGAGAATCTTATCCTAGCAACTGGTGTGAGGTTGCGATCGCATCCCAGCCTCAAAGCTAATGCTCGTCTAATAACAGTCACCCAATCTACCAGGGATTTAGGCAGTAGTATACTACCACCAATGCTACAGTCAACTCGTTTGGGTATTCAATCTTTTCAATTTCCTGTGACTCGTGGACTTGAGCAAACTGGCAATGTTCTGGAGTTAACTCAGGTAGACAACTCATCTGTGGTGACACCCGCTCAACCCTTGAAGCTAATTGTTGATACACCCTTACGACCACAGGAAAAATTATTACCCATCAGCTATGACGATTTACCTTTGGGATACGCTCGCAGTACCTTAGATGGCAAGACAGAAATTGTATTAGAGCGGTTGACTGAGCCAGTAAGTGAAAGCAGTGGCTATCTTGGGCGTTCAATCAGAATTTTCTTTGCCCTGATTCGAGAAACCCAATGACATGCTTGCTACTGTGTATGAGTAGAAAGGCGCGACTTGTTGATTTCACAGCAATCCAAAAACACAAAGCCCAAAAATCAGAATCAACCCAGCCAGTCTTTACAAAAATAAATTGTTGACTGTGGACTGTAATACCAATTCACTAAAATCATGAAACAGATGTAAACCCTGAAAGCCATGCTGCATCTAAATTTTTTAATTGCGAATTGCGAATTGGTATAAGTCAACGTGAGTTCGACAAGCCCTTTTTTGACCTCTCCCCCAACCCCTCTCCGACAGGGAAAGGGGAGCCAAAACCCTAATTTATCGTTGCTCCTCCCTTTTCCCGTGGGAGAGGGAGGTTGGGAGGGAGAGGTTCATCGAACTCACGTTAAGTCAGGGCGGTCTTGGAATGCAAGCCTATGTATTAACAATGCAAGCCAATGCATTAATAAGGCCGCACCCTGCATTTACAATGCAAGTCGATGCATTCACAAGGCCGCTCCTGCATTCACAATGCAAGTCGATACATTAATAAGGCCACCCCCTGCATTATCAATGTCAGCCGATGCATTCACAATGCAAGAGGTTGCTTTTAGATGACACAGCAATACAAATAAAGATTTGAGTTTTTAAGTGCATAACTTTTGGCAGAAACGCTGAAATGTGTTTATGCGTCAGCATAGTTCAGTTAGACCTTTTCTCTACCCTTGTTTCCTGCCTTACAGATGTAGGTTTTTCAAATTCAGTCGAAAAAGCTGATTTTTTCGGTCTGAAATTTCTCTTAGCGTTTTTGCGCCAATCAAAACGCAAAATCTCAAAAACCTACACCTGTCAACTCAGTAGCCTGCTTTGTTGGGTTAGTCAAAAACTAGTTCACGATTCAAACAACCAGTCATCTGAACTAAATGAGGCTCTGGTACTATGTCTGAATTTTCACGCAATTTAGCATTTGTAATTGGAATTAACAATTACAGCAATGGGATTTCTTCTCTCCAAAATGCTGTAAATGATGCCAAAAAGCTGGTGGAGGTTCTGCGCGGGCAGCATCAATACAATGTATGGGTGTGCTTGGATGAAGTAGCAACTCTTCGGAATTTGTACGAACTGCTAGAAACAACTCTTCCAGAACAAGTGAAGCCAGATGACCGTCTGCTATTTTATTTTGCGGGTCATGGAATTGCTTTGAATGGCGAAGATGGGCCTGAAGGTTATTTAATTCCCCAAGATGCCAAATTAGGAGACGTGCAAACTTATCTACCGATGACTCGGTTGCAGGTGGCCTTGGAGAAATTACCTTGCCGTCATTTCTTGGGAATCCTTGACTGCTGCTTTGCGGGAGCATTTCGCTGGTCGAGTACTAGAGATTTTTCTACTGTTCCAGAAGTAATTTATCAAGAACGTTACGATCGCTTTATTACTGACCCAGCATGGCAGGTAATTACTTCTGCTGCCTACGACCAAAAAGCCTTAGATGCTTTTGCAATCAATACCGAACGCGGTCGCGGCACTCATTCCCCCTTTGCTGGGGCATTACTAGAAGCGCTAGCAGGTGCGGCAGATGTCTATCCACCTGCTACTCATCAAGGTCAACCCGCAGGCGATGGCGTAATTACTGCAACAGAAATGTATTTATATTTGCGCGATCGCGTCGAACCTGCAACCGTTAGTAATCGTCAAAGACAAACCCCCGGTATTTGGCCTTTGAAGAAGCACGATAAAGGCGAATATATCTTTCTTACACCTGGGCATGTATTAAATTTACCACCAGCACCGCCCCTAGACGAATCTCAAAACCCTTATCGTGGCTTGGAATCTTTTGAAGAATCCCAAAGTGATTTGTTCTTTGGTAGACAAGCATTAACCAAAAAATTACATAATTTTGTCAGTACTCAACCGTTAACTGTAGTACTGGGAGCATCGGGAACAGGAAAATCTAGTTTAATAAAAGCAGGATTGATACCATACCTCAAACAGTTCAATCAGCAACAGTGGCACATTCTAGCGACTATACGTCCGGGAGAGTCGCCGCTGAAAACTTTAAACTATACACTGGTACAGGCACACTTAGCAAAGCTAAATAACCAAGAAGTAGACATTATATCTGCCAACATTGCGGCTTGGAGTCAACAAAATCCTAATGCAAAATTGGTACTAGTAATTGACCAGTTTGAAGAAATCATCACTCTCTGTCGAGATGAGCAAGAGCGAGAAAAATTTCTTAACTTGTTGGCACAATTAGTAGCAAAATCTGCAAATTATTTACGGCTATTATTGACACTGCGACTTGACTTTGAATCCCAATTTCAAAACACTGCCCTCAAGCAATATTGGAAAAACGCCCGATTTATTGTGCCACAGATGACGCGAATTGAACTGCGGCAAGCAATTGAAGAACCGGCATCAAAACGGGTGATGTACTTTAGATCGGATGACCCTCAGTCTCCTTTGGTAGACAGGCTAATTGATGAAGTAGCAGATATGCCAGGAGCCTTACCTTTATTATCTTTTACGTTGAGCGAGCTTTATCTTAAGTATTTAAAGCGACAACAAATCGCTCAAATCAACGGTGAAACAATCGATAGAGCAATTACTGAGGCAGATTATCAAGAATTGGGAGGTGTAGCGCAAAGTCTTACTCAACGAGCTGATAGCGAATACGAGCAATTAGTGCAACTAGATTCAGCTTATGCAGAAACAATTCGTCATGTCATGCTGCGAATGGTAGCGGTAGGCGGTGGTGAATTTGCTCGTCGGCGCGTGCCTTTATCGGAACTGGAATATCCCCCAGCGGAAAATCAGCGAGTCAAGGAAATAATTAGGCGATTTACAGATGCACGGTTATTAGTTGAAGGACAAGATACAGAGGGCAATCCTTATGTCGAACCTGCTCACGATGCCTTGGTGCGGGGATGGCAAAAGCTATTAGCTTGGAAACAAGATGAAGAGGAAAATTTAATTCTACAACGGCGGCTGACCCCAGCAGCTTTTGAATGGCAAAGTGTTAAAGACCAAGAACAGCCTTCAGGATTACAAGCAAAGGTTGAAACTGTATTTGATTGGGTAGATAGCAAACTCTATACTGCCGAAAATTTATTAAATAAAATCAATACTCTATTTTGGCAATTTTGGCGACAAAGACAAAATCAGCAGGCAAGTTCGAGAGAGAAACCCGTACAATTTCTTTGGGATACTAATCCTTATTTAGATGTATTAAATAGAGAATTCCAGGCGAATTATAACTGGTTTAACGAAGTAGAAGCTGAGTTTGTGCAGCAGAGTGTTTTACAGAAACGCCGCAATATCAGTTGGCGATGGCGGATTGCGATCGCAGTTATCTTAAGTTTACTCGGATTTACTTTGTGGGCGCTGATTAGTCAAAGAAGTGCAAAGATTGGTGAAACCACTGCTTCTAGAGAAACAGCAGAAGCCAAGCTACAAGAGCGAGGGTTAGATGCATTAGTTTATAGCCTACGAGCAGGAAGGTTACTGCAACACCCACTGTTGCGATTAATTAGTCCCAGCGAGGAGCTACAAAATCAAGTCAGAGGCACACTGCAAGAAGCGGTTTATTCAGTCCGAGAACGCATTCGCATGGAAAGGCATCAAGGCACAGTCAGGAGCTTTCTTAGCCCAGATAATCAGCTTTTGGCTAGTGCTGGAGAAGATGACACTATTCGCCTGTGGGATTTAAAAGGCAATCTTGTCAAAGAATGGCAAGCACAGCAACGCTCTGTCAATAATCTTACTTTTAGTCCAAACGGCCAACTAATAGCTACTGCCGGTCAAAATGATACCGTCCGCCTATGGGATTTACAAGGTAGTCTTGTCAAAGAATGGCAAGCACAGCAAGGCTTTGTCAAAAATCTCAGCTTTAGCTCCAATGGTCAGCTTGTAGCTACTGGAGGAGCAAACAATACTGTCCGCTTGTGGGATTTGCAAGGCAACCCCATCGGGCAACCCTTCCCAAGGATTGTGCCTCACCAACAAGAAGAAAAGCTAGTTTGGGGCGTTTGGGGCGTAGCATTTAGCCCGGACGATAAAATCATCGCTAGCGTTGGTGATGACGGTCTGATTCACTTGTGGAACCCGCAAGGTAAGCTGTTGAAAGAATGGAAAGGGAATCAAGGCAATATCAGCAGCATCAAATTTGGCCTGCACGAGCGGCGACTAGTACTAGTAACAGGAGGAGAAAATAGTACTGTCTGCTTGTGGAACTTGCAAGGTAAGCTATTAGCAAAACCATTTAAAGGGCATCAAGGTAGGATATGGGATGTGGGATTCAGCCACAACGGTAAGCAAGTAGCTAGCGCTGCTGGAGATGGGACTGTCCGTGTGTGGGACTTAAAAGGCAATGAGTTAGATAAATTTATCGGGCATCAAGGGCCAGTCAGAAGCGTCAGTATCAGCAAAGATGACCAGCTATTAGTTAGTGCTGGCGATGATGGCATTGTGCATGTGTGGAACTTAAAAGACCAACAGGTACAATTTACAGGGCATCAATACACAGTCCGCAGCGTCAGTTTTAGTCCGGATGGTCAGCAAATAGCCAGCGCCGGAGATGATGGTACTGTTCGCTTGTGGAACTTGCAAGCTCAACAGATAGGAGAGCCATTTCAAGGTCATCGAGGCAAAGTCCTCAGCGTCAGTTTTAGTCCGGATGGTCAGCAAATAGCCAGCGCCGGAGAAGATGGTACTGTCCGCTTGTGGAACTTGCAAACTCAAAAGTTAGTACAATTTCAAATTTATCAAGGCAAAGTCCGCAGCGTCAGTTTTAGTCCAGATGGTAAGCAAATAGCCAGCGCCGGAGATGATGGTAATGTCCACTTGTGGAACTTGCAAGGACAACCAAATCCTCAAACATTTTCAGGTCATCGAGGCAAAGTCAACAGAGTCAGTTTTAGTCCAGATGGGCAGCACATAGTCAGCGCCGGAGATGATGCGACTGTGCGGTTGTGGAACTTACAAGGACAACAAGTGGCACAGCCATTTGAAGGTCATCTAGGCCCTGTTTATGCTGTAGCGTTCAGTCGTGATGGTAAGCAAATAGCCAGCGCCGGAGATGATGGTACTGTCCGTTTATGGAACTTGCAAGGTAAACCAATTCAGCAGCCATTCCAGATACCTGGCATCAAACTCAAAGCAGTGGCGTTTAGCCCCGATGGCAAAATGATTGCTGCTAGTGGGGAGAAAGGTACAGTACAGTTGTGGAATTTACAAGGTGAAAAGTTTGCAGCTTGGACAGGGCATCGAGGCTTTGAAGTTGAGAGTGTTAGTTTTAGCCCCGATAGCAAGTTACTAGCTACCGCAGGCGGAGATGGAATCGCTGGAGTGTGGCACATTGAATCATTCAACGATCTAATACAAGGAGGTTGCTTGCGCTTGCGTAACTATTTAAATCACTCTACGGATGAAGGCGATCGCTCTCTCTGCACTCGTAAAAACATGGATTGAGAAATATTTCTTTTCTTTCTGTCTCCGTGTCTTTGTGGTAAAAAATTTGAACCACGAAGGCACTAATACACGAAAGTAAGATAATGCGAGTTCTCTTCCTGCATACCAACTTCCCAGCGCAGTATCGCCATGTAGCCCAAGCTTTGGCTCAAGATCCCAAAAATCAGGTAGTCTTTGGTACTAAAAATCGAGACGTAAATCTACCTGGGATTTATAAAGCGATTTTTGAACCTAGCCGTAATCCCCATCCTACAACACATCATTATGTTCGTCCGTTGGAAAGTGCTGTTTTGCATGGGCAAGCAGTATTTAAATTATGCGAGCAACTCAAACATCAAGGCTTTGTACCTGATGTCATCTGCGGTCATTCTGGTTGGGGCCCAACTTTGTATATTAAAGATGCATTCCCAGACAAACCACTTATTTGTTATTTTGAATGGTTTTATAACTCTCTGGGTGCAGATGCAGATTTTGACCCAACAGATCCGTTGAGTGTCGATGACTTAGCACGTATTCGGACAAAGAATGCACCTATATTATTAGATTTGTATACATGCGATCGCGGTCTATCGCCAACAGGTTGGCAGAAAGCGCAGTTTCCCCCAGAATTCCATCAAAAGATTTCCGTACTGCATGATGGAGTCGATACGGAATACTTTAAACCTAAGCCAGGAGCTAAATTAGTATTGCCCAACCTGGATTTATCTAGTGTTAATGAAATTGTCACTTATGTGGCACGAGGAATGGAGCCTTACCGTGGTTTTCCCCAGTTTATCGAAACCATTGCTTACGTCCAAGAAAGAAGACCAAATTGCCATTTTGTCATTGTTGGCTCAGATAGAGTTTGCTACGGTAAATCTCTGCCAGACGGTAGCAGCTATAAGGACTTTATGCTGAAAAAAGTCCCACTCGATTTATCACGGGTTCACTTCACTGACTCTTTGCCCTATGGGCAGTATCTGCAAGTAATTCAAGCATCGTCAGTACATGTTTATTTAACCAGACCCTTTGTACTTTCTTGGTCGATGATTGAGGCTATGTCTACAGGCTGCTTAGTACTTGGTTCTGATACAGCACCTGTAACTGAAGTTATCAAAGATGGGGAAAACGGTCTGTTGGTTGACTTCTTCTCGCCGCAAAAAATAGCTGACCGCATCGATGAAGTCCTAAACCATCCGACACAGATGGCAGAAATTCGCGCCAATGCTCGTAAAACTGCGTTAGAGCGTTATGCTTTGGCTGATTTACTACCCCAACACGTTCAACTCATCAAAGATGTTGCTAGTAAGAAATTCAAACCTTTTATCCCTGTTATTAGATGAAAGTTAAATGCATTGGCTGACATTGTTAATGCATCGACCTGCATAATGAATGCAGCCACGGTCTTGTCAATGCATCGACCTGCATGATGAATGCGGCTACGGCCTTGTTAATGCATCGACTTGCATTGTTAATGCGATCGCGGCCTTGTCAATGCGTAAGTTCTAATTAATTTCACTATGTTATTACGAATGATGCGATCGCATATATTAAACTCACCTCTAACTGCTGGGCTGTCTCATTGCTGTATGTCTCGTTAAAAAAATATACTTTTGTACTTTGTTGCTGTTTCAGTAAAATCGCTAAAATTTATCGTAAAAGCAATACATGGTTGCGGTAGATGCTCAAGCAGCTTTGGCAGTGGCTCAAGAGGTCTTTTGGGCGCTTATTTGGCAGAAAGCACACTCCTTTGCGGGAACAGAGGAAAGTAGAACCACCGAAACCGCTAACAGATACGGAGTATGAATCGTTGTTTCTCCAGTTGTTGGCAGAAGTCAATGATGGCTTGACTAGAGGAGGGGTAAAAGGTTTCTTGGCTGCAAGGCGCATCAATGAGACTAATTTGGTGGAGTGGTTGCGAGGCTTTGGCGAAAGATTGTTAGCCTCAGCTACACCAAATGATGAGTTAGCAACGCGAATGGTGCAGCTGGGCGAGTTGAGTATTGGGGAAGTTAGTGATGTTGCTTATGATGTTGGTAGGCGGTTGTTAGAGAGAGGAGAAACGAACCGCCAAGGTGTGGAGGAAGCGGAGGAAGAAGAAACAAGTAATAGTAATCAATTCAATGATGCTGGTGAATTGACAAATAGTGAAGCAGAGGCTTGGTTTAATCAAGGTGTGGCACTGGCTAATTTAGGATTACATGAACAAGCGATCGCATTCTTCGACGATGCTATTGAAATCAAACCTGATTTCTACGATGCTTGGCGGAATCGCGGCGTGGCATTGCTTCAGTTAGGGCGATATGAAGAAGCAAACGCAGCTTTTAATCAAGCTTTAAAATCTCAAATAAAACCCGATGACCACTTAGCTTGGTACAATCGGGGTCTCTCCTTGTATGTTTTAGGACAATATGAACAAGCGATCGCATCTTTTGACAACGCCCTCAAAATCAAACCTAACTCCCACGAAGCTTGGACTAACCGGGGTGTAGCGCTGGGTGATTTAGGGGAATTTGAAGAAGCGATCGCATCTTTTGACAAAGCCCTCAAATTCAAACCCGATTTTCACGAAGCTTGGTACATCCGGGGTGGGGCGCTGGCTAATTTAGGAGAATTAGAACAAGCGATCGCATCTTATGACAATGCCCTCAAATTCAAACCCGACTTCCACGAAGCTTGGAACAACCGAGGTGGGGCGCTGGCTGATTTAGGGCGATTTGAAGAAGCGATCGCATCTTTTGACAATGCCCTCAAAATCAAACCCGACAAAGACCAAGCTTGGAACAACCGGGGTACGGTGCTGCATAATTTAGGAGAATTAGAACAAGCGATCGCATCTTATGACAATGCCCTCAAAATCAAACCCGACGACTACCTAGCTTGGTATAATCGGGGTACGGTGCTGGCTGATTTAGGGGAATTACAACAAGCGATCGCATCTTATGACAATGCCCTCAAAATCAAACCCGACGACTACGAAGCTTGGAACAACCGAGGTTTGGCGCTGGCTGATTTAAGGGAATTAGAACAAGCGATCGCATCTTATGACAATGCCCTCAAAATCAAACCCGACGACTACGAAGCTTGGAACAACCGGGGTGTGGCGCTGCATAATTTAGGAGAATTAGAACAAGCGATCGCATCTTATGACAATGCCCTCAAAATTAAACCCGACAAAGACCAAGCTTGGAACAACCGGGGTACGGCGCTGGCTGATTTAGGAGAATTAGAACAAGCACTTGCATCTTATGACAGTGCCCTCAAAATTAAACCAGACTTCCACGAAGCTTGGATTAACCGAGGAATTGCAGCAGGGAACGTAACTGGACAGAGGACAGATTTCTCTTTTACATTTACTTTACCTAATGCAGCAGCACCTAACCTCGCTTTAAAATTTAACAATCCTGATTTAAATAAGCGTGGTTATGAGGGACTATTGGCAAGCTACGAGGAAGGATTGAAGCATTGTCAGCAAGACACTCACCCAGAAGGTTGGGGGAAATTGCATCAGGCGATAGGTAATGCTCATTACTTCCGAGGACGAGGAAATTCTAACGCCCGCTATTATTGGCGCAAAGCCGTTAACAGTTACAACGAAGTACTCCAAACTCTCACAGCAGTAGATTTTCCTGAGTTGCATCTAGAGGTTTTGCAAGACTTAATTCGCGTGCAGTTGGATTTGGGAGAAACAGCCGAAGCCACAGAACTCCAGCGCCAGGGTACTGATTTGTTGCGGCGCTTATCAAATGAACCAAATCGCTCCGAGCGAAGTAAAAAACAACTAGCTCTAAAATTTGCCTGGATTCAGCAGTTAACTGTTGATTTAGCTGTGCATTCTGGAGATTTGCTGCAAGCTATTGAATTAGCAGAAGAGGGCAAAAATACCTGCTTGCGTTGGCTTTTGGATGGATGGAACGATCAAATTTCTTCTTCCAGTTATGCAGAAATACAACAACTACTTAATCCCTCAACTGCTATTATTTATTGGCATCTCAGTTCTTACGCTCTACACACCTTCATCCTCAAACACAACGCCCCATCACCGATTGTTTTAGGAAAAACCGAGTTTCTAACTCAGGCGCAACGCTTACGCGATTTTGAAGGCTGGGTGAAAAATTGGAATGAACAATACACCGACTATCGCAAAGGCAAAGATAAGCAAGGTGAAAAAGACAGAACATGGCGCAATAACTTGCCTGAAATGCTTCACAACTTGAGTACTATCCTTGATATCAACGCTGTTGTCTCGGCAATTCCAGATATTACTCAACTAATTCTCATTCCCCACCGCGATTTGCACCGCTTTCCTCTCCATGCACTGTTTCCACCTGAATTTACCATCACCTATTTACCAAGCGCCAAAATTGTCTCTATCCCTGTTAACAAAGGCAGCCATAAGCCACAAAATTTACTTAGCATAGAACATCCCAACAGTACAGGTTATCCCTCATTGGAGTTCGCCCAAGTCGAATCGGAAGCCATTAGCCGAATGTTCCCCAACCCTACCCGCAAGCATTCCGAACAAGCCACAAAAGCAGCACTAATAACTGCTTTGCCCCAAAACTACAGTGTTTTTCACTTTACAGGGCATGGTGCATATAACTTCCAAAATCCGGCGTTATCTCACTTGGCATTAGCAGGTGAGGAAAAGTTAACTCTCGCGGATATCCACGGCTTTAATTTGCAAAGCTACCAACTCGTAACTCTAGCAGCTTGCGAAACTGCGATAACAGGTAATTATATCATCACCACAGAATACGTAGGGCTTGTCAGTGGCTTTATGGGTTGCGGTGTGGCTCATGTCGTCAGTACTCTATGGACTGTAGAATCAGCTGCTAGCGCTTTGGTGATGATTCAGTTTTACCAATTGCTGCAACAAGGTAAACCAGAAACGGTAGCTTTGACTGAGGCTACCCAATGGTTGCGAAATGTCACAAATGCAGAACTTGCAGAATGGTACGCAGCGCAAATTGCAAAACTTTCTGAAAATGAAGGACTCGTTCGCCGTTTCTTGTCACGCTATTTAGACAATATTAAGAATACAGCGGAACCAAATAATAAACCCTATAATCACCCTTACTTCTGGGCAGCTTATACTATTACTGGGAATCCATCATGAAACCAATAGAAGCCTCGGAACTAAAAGCCTTTATTTTTGCACTCTACCAACTTGACTCACCTTTGCCGGAGACTGTGCAAGCGCAGATAAATAAAATTAACATACCTGCGGATATTAGCAAACTCTATGACATAGCCAAGAGTTATTCGCCCCTAGCAACTTCTTATGAAAATGTTTGGCAATCTTTAGACGCAATTAGTAAACAGCGTAGCAAAGGCCCTTTACCCGCTAAAATTGATCGAGTTGCCGAACAGCAAAGCACAGAAATCAACAATATTCTTGTCGCTATTGATGAACAACTAGATGACCAAAGCTTAACTGAAATTGCTCGACCCATTTTCCAGGCTTCTGATTCTGTAACTGTCGCTAAAAATACGTGGGCAATAATTATTCGCTCTCTACAAATGCCTATGCCATGAATCAACAGTATAATCTTATTTACCCAACTGTTGATTTGTTTGTCTATGACCTACAACAAGGTTTAGGACAAACAAACGAGCGAATTAATCAAAATCGTCATAATTTTTGGCGCAAAATCAATCCAGCTTTAAATAAAGATTACGAAACAATTAAAGATAATGGTTTACTTAAACAACTCGCTACTTTAGAGAACCCAGAAGCAGATTACGCCGAGTTATTTGTACCAGATAAGTTAGAACAGTTTCCAACAGACTTAGAAGGTTATTACCGCGCCCTACAACTAAGCGATACCTACGCTCTACAGGTGGATTGCTCTGTTATTGATGACAATATCAGTAAACCGATTAACCGTTTTCAGGATATTAAAAAAAACATAGAATCTCGTATCCATCACCAAAAAGGAAAAATCGGTCAAACTTGGTTTGTCTGGGGACAGTTGGAAAAGATTTATAACGCAGAAGAAATCGAAGCGATCGCCAAACAATGCTATCTACAAATCAATCTCAATTATCAAGGTGAAATCAACTTGCAAAACCAAGGCAATTTTTTAGGTGCAACTGCATTTGATGTCTGGGAACAGCCTCGTAATTGGATAGATGAGCAGAGTTTTCAAAATAGTTTTCATCTGTTAATATGTTTGTTTCCACCACAGCGATCGCAGAAGGACATTCAAGAAAGTATTGCTAATATATATTTCGATTTAATCCGTCTGTTCTGTTATCGCCACAAAATTCTTTGGGCTTACCATCAAAGCCGCGAATTAAAAAATCAACTCAAGACAGATTTTCACCAAGTCCAAAAGACAGTTAGAAAAATCAGCGATTTCGGGCAACAAATTAATCAAGGCAAACCCAATCTTGAAGAATTACAAAAAACCCTAACTGACACCCTGACAATTCTATCGCGCTATGCAATTGATTTAAGCTATCTGGATGACCAAGCACGTACAATCAAAGTTAATCTGAATAATTATAAAAAGCGACTAGAAAATATTTCTAGAGAAAACAGCACAAGCCAGCTACAATTTCTTCAACAATTCAGTGAATTTAGTGCTGAAAAATATCTCCAACAAATCGAGACAGATTACGTCAACCTTAGCCCAGGCTTAACCTTGCTACAAAATCTAATTAGTACAATTCAAGGTACAATTGACATATATCAAGCAAAACGCGATCGCAATCTAGAAAACTTCATTGGTAGTGCAGGTATTGGACTAGCAACTAGCCAAATTGCATCTTCAGTTTTAGTAGCCCAATTTCCACCGCATAGCAAAACACCATTTTTTCTCACAACAGCCTTTGGTTGGAGCGTTGTCACTGGAGTGCTTACCAGTATAATAGCCTGGATATTGTTTACCCAAATTCGCCGCTCATAACTTCTTCCTTGGCGTACTTTGCGTCTAATGCGGTTCGATATTCATAACCATGTTCACCCAACCTACAATCCAAAACATATACACAGATGGTGCTTGCACCGGCAACCCTGGCCCTGGTGGTTGGGGCGTTGTCGTCTATTTCAACGATGGCTCAATTCACGAAATGGGCGATGCATCGCCTCACACCACCAATAATAAAATGGAAATGCAAGCCGCGATCGCTGCTCTGCAATTTATACATGAATTTAGACAAACCGATCCCATCACCCTGCATACCGATAGTGAATACCTTATTAATTGCGTTACCAAGTGGGTGAAAGGCTGGAAAAGAAAAGGCTGGAAAAAAGCAGACGGCAACCCTGTGCAAAATCAAGACCTTTTAGAAATCTTAGATGAACTTAATACCCGACAAGTCAAATGGCAACACGTTCGTGGGCATTCTGGTAACATAGGTAACGAACGTTGTGATGCGATCGCTCGCTCCTTTGCTAGTGGTAAAGTCCCGTCTTTACAACAATTGTCTCTCACAAATGTTCATAAAACTTTACCCGCTCCAGTCGTAAAAGTATCCGATCGCGAAACAAACTCTACAATAATTAACACTAGAACAAGAGAAATCAGTACTCCTGCATTAGAAATAACGTCTATGGAACAATCTACCGCACACGTTGCGGCCGCAACTGAAGAAAAGCTACCTGAAAACAGGGTAGAACAACTCCGCAATTTGGTTGAAACTTTACGTATAGCCGACGAGATTGCCGAAAAAGGCTACTTAATCACCAGTTCTGAACTAGCAGACCTGATGGATGTCCACGCCAGCGCTGTCACAAGTCGCGGGGATCAATGGCGCTGGCGAAACTGGATTGTGTCACGGGTACGACGCGAAGGTAATCAAATTCTCTGGGAACTGGAACGAGGCGATCGACTAGGAGGGGAAAGTGAAGAGTGAATAGGGGACGCGGTGACGCGGTGACGCGGGGAACAATCATTGACTCTTGCCTATTGCCTATTGCCTTCTGATAACTGACAACTAACAACTAACAACTAACAACTAACAACTGACAACTGACAACTGACAACTGACTCCTTACTCAGCACTGTATTTGCGTCCCCGCCACTCACGGGGAGTGCGGAACGCAGATAAGAAAATTCGTAGCACTGCTAGGGGATCGGCTAAAGGAGAAAGCCAAAATAACCAGCTACCTTTAGCGCTTTTGCGATCGTATGAAGGTGCGATCGCTAGTAGCATAGCAAAGCGAATCACCAATAGAAATACATTCAGTCCCAGTAAGAGGAGTGAGGGTAGCAGCAAAGGCTGGGGGAGCAGCAAAAGAAGAGATAAATAACTGAGTAGAATCAGGAGGGGTAAACCTTGAACGGCTGAGAGTAACCATAAATCTCCCCAAACTTGAGCAGGTAGAGATGCATCTTTGAGGTCGAGACTGCGTCCCCATTCTTTCCAAGTCTCGATTGCCCCCTCATACATCCGCACCTTCAGAACTTTCGCACCATCCAAAAAGCCTACTTTAAACCCCTGAGCAGCAATATATCGCGCCAAGGTGACATCATCGCAAAAAGAACTCCTCGCACTGGTGTAACCACTCACAGCGACTAAAACAGAGCGACGGCATAAAAAGCATTGACCATTTGCCATCACTCTTTCAGGCTGTTCTGTCTCGATCCCAGCAGGGTCGAATCGGTAAAGCAGAGTCATCAACAATGCTGGTTGTAGCCAGCATTCTCCTGGATACTTGAGAATGAACTGGGGCGACAGAGAAACCAAATCATACCCTTGCATTTGGGCCGTTTTCACCAAACCAGCAACTAGACCTGGATGTGGCTGGGTATCAGCATCCATCCCTAAAAACCACCGACTTGCTTCTGAGCTATGTAAAAAGCCGTTATGCAACGCCCAAGGACGACCTACCCAGCTGGAGGGTAAGGGATCGTCAGTCATCAGACGAAAGCGGGGATCTTGCTGTTGTGAGGCTTTCACCAAGTCGGGAGTAGCATCCTGGGACTTACTATCTACAACGATGATTTCCCTAACTTCGTAGCTTTGTCGGCTCAAGCCAGCTAACAAAGGACTAATGCGAAGAGCCTCGTTCAGCGTGGGTACGACAACACTAACACTACCCAAAAGTTCTAGTGTTGGCTGTTGGGGTTGAATGGGTGGATGGCGTGTTGGGCCCTTGAATAGACGTGAGAGCAGAATCGCCGTTGCTGGTAACTGAATAAGTAGCAATAAGAGCGATATGGCGCTTTCTACTGTCGAAGCATTGTCCACGTTAATTGATGGGGATTGGGGACTGGGGAGCAGGGGGAGCAGGGGAGCAGGGGAAGCAGGGGAAATAAAACTACTGACTTCTGCCCTCTGGAGACAGCGCCTTGGGCGGCTTTGCCGACTTGTGGCGACTGTCGTCCTCCTGCCTTATCATTTCAAGGCGACTTTGACGCTGGCTACTGAGACTTCCTGAGCTGCTGGTTCAACAGTAACTTGGGTAGATGCTGCTGAAGCTTTCAACCAAAAGGCTACAGCAGGGGCTACACCTAGCAACAAGCCAAGCAACACAGGAATAGAGAACCCAGCTGCCAAGCTCATAACTGTAGCGAAGCCAAAGTTGCTTAAATAAACTACCAAGGGTACATTAAGTTGCGATCGCTCCAATTTAATTGGATTATTTTTCCACAACAATGCTGCCACAGTCATAAACACTGAACCAGTACCCAACCAGCCAGCAAAATTTTGGTAGGGCATACCAAAGAAAGGCCCCGGTTGTTGCCAATACCAGAAGGGCAAAGCAGTTTGGCTCATGGCAGGATCGAGGACAAAATCCCAGGAGGTGAGCATCAAAGCACCCAAGCCGATTGCACCTATATGTCGCCACAAGCTAGGTTTTTTGTCTACTTCTAAACCAGCCCGCGCTAGCAGGTACGAAACGCATCCTACATAAAACCACGACAAGGGGATTGTAAACGGCACTAAACCAGCAATTTTATAGCCCAAGCCACTTAGATAGCTGTAGTGACCAAAAGGAAAGCCTGTGCTAGTTCCTAGGAGTTCGCTGCTTAAGGAAATCAGCACTGCGGGCAGCATAAATGCTAAAGTGCGACCCAAACCCAAAATCCGCAAGCCATATAAAAATACAGCAGCTGTACCTAGAATCATATATACTACACCACCACCAGCCATACTCCATTGCATGGCAGTCTGGCCGATCTCGGATAGGTGAAAAATTACTTCGGCGTTAGGTACAACCAGTAGTATCCCTACCAATCCAAACACCATTGACACAATATGACCAATGAGGCATACACGTTCAGCGATAACCAGTTGTCTCATAGAGAATTCCTTAACAAGATGTGACACGTCGCTACTCGGCTGCTAACAGTTTACAAATGTTTACGATCATATTTAACTAATTTGTGCAGTAATTCTTTACCAAGTAGTTTAGTTTTCTTGCAAGAGCATAACAGCCTATTGCTTGAATCTAGAAGAAATAGGATGATAGACATATAGTCTAAGCGATCGCTGTCAAAATATATCTACCTAGATCCGGCTTGCTTCTAGTTTACGACCCGCTTACACTAAGAGATTGAAAGACTCCCACTATATGAGGATATAGCTGAGGGCAGACAATAGCCACAATCTGAACAACTCAATAAAACAAGGCTTTCAGTGGCACTAAATCCTGTTAGGTAATAGATTGAACCGCTAATGGCCATACCAAGTTCATGTCAATTGTTAAAAGACTTCCCTGGATATCCTTAGTGCTAGTACTGCTTAGCTATAGTGCTTTAGGTTGGGTATTAGCTGAGTCACAAGTCCCTAGGCTTGTATGGCTAGTATTTGTGCCTATTGTCTTGTTTGTTGTGGGAAGCTTAACCGCTCCTTTGTCATTGATGACACAATATTCTAGTATTTTATTTCGTTCAAATATCAGGACTTTTTCTGTTGCCGTTTTCGGGGCATTCTTATTTTTTTTGATGCTTGCCTGGTTCCGGCTATTTCTTGATTGTTTGCTGATCTTTTCTGCGGCTATATTAGCGAGAATTGACTTTCAAGTATCTGGTTTTACAGAAGGGCAAGCCTTTTGGATTACTTGTGCGATCTCACTGGTAGGCATAGCCTTGGGTGCAGGCATATACCAAGGAGTTTTACATCACGTATCTTTATAGAGACTAAATACCACAAATAGAGAAGACGCGGGGAATCGATCGCAAACACTCTCCGCGTCTTCGTCGATAAATTTTATGGGTGGTAATGCCTACCCGATTGCTCTAACTAGCTACTGCCTCAACTGCGGCAGCAGGGGCGTAAACACTAACTCTCTTACGGGTTCTGCCCTTTCTTTCAAAGGTCACTACACCGTCGATTAAAGCAAACAAAGTGTCATCACTACCTATACCGACGTTGTTGCCAGGATGAAATTTAGTGCCGCGCTGACGCACAAGAATGTTTCCCGCACGCACAGCTTGACCGCCATAGCGCTTGACACCCAGACGTTGGGCATTAGAATCGCGACCGTTGCGCGTACTACCTGTTCCTTTCTTATGAGCCATAATTTCCTCTTGTGTCTGTTTTCTCTTCTCTATTATTCAGCAGTTGCTTCTGCAGGGGGATTGTCGGCGACGGGAGTTTCAGCAGTTGCAGCTTCTTGAGCAACCAGCACCGTACCGTTGAGGGTGATGGAATTAATCATCAATCTGGTGATTTCCTGGCGATGCCCCCGCTTTTTGCGGGTTTTCTTTTTCGGCTTCATTTTGTAGACCAGGACTTTGCGACCTCTAAGATTTCGCAGTACCGTGCCTTCTACAGTCGCCCCTGCTACTAGCGGCTGTCCAATGGTAACTTCGCCGTCGTGCTGAACTAGTAATACAGATTCTATTGTAACTTTTTCGTCTGCTTCAACTGGAAGCAGTTCGATGTCATAAAAGCGTCCCGGCTCAACTCGCAGTTGTTTGCCGCCAGTTTCAATAATTGCGTAGGTCATGGAATTGTCCTTGAAGTTGCCGTACAGGTAGCTAGCTTTTATCTCTGTATAGAGATGCGACTTATCTGGTTGCGATAATTCGCTGTTGCTGGCTTTTGCGATATGTCTACCTGATCCGAGCAGGAATTAGACAGACAATCTAAAATCATATTTGATTAACTAGTGGTAAGTCAACTCCAAACAGAATTTAAACTTTTGGATTACTTAGAACTTTCATTAAATACTGTGTCAATGTAAACGCATCTACTCCTAATTCAGTGCGTTCTTGGGCTGCTAAAATACCCGCTTGCGAATGCCACCAAGCCGCAGTTGCCACAATATCTTCTACAGCTATTTGTTTAGTTACTGCTTGCGCTAACAATCCACTCAGTAGCCCTGTCAATACATCGCCACTACCGCCACGCGCCAAAGCTGGGGTACTTTCTGGATTAATCCAAACTAAACCTTGGGGGTTAGCGATCGCTGTCCTTGCGCCTTTCAATAACACTACAGCTCCACTGTGAGCCGCAGCTTCCCTGACAGCTAGCACTGTGTCGTGTTTGGGATCTGGGATATCGGGAAACAACCGCTGGAATTCACCAGTATGGGGCGTGAGTACAGTTGTTGCTTTTCGCTTTTGTAATGTGGGGATGGTTCCCAGCTGTGCCAGGATATTCAAACCATCCGCATCAAGAATTAAGGGAGCATCACTAGCTATTACTTCTTGCACAATGGCTGTAGCATCTTTTGTTAAACCAGGGCCACAGGCGATCGCATGAAAGGAACTTAAATCAGTTTTTTCTGGTAATTGTAACTGAGCGATCGCTCCAGTTTCCGTTTCTGGACAACCAACTATCAGCGCTTCTGGCAAATGCGACACCAAAATAGGTTTCAAAGATTCTGGAACTGCAATTGAGAGCATTCCTACACCACTTGCCCGTGCCCCCAAAGCTGTTAAAATTGCCCCACCAGCATAGCGGCGCGAACCACAAATTAGCAATAAATGACCTTCCTTATATTTGTGGGTAACTAGTGGACGAGGTAGCGGTAAAGTTGAAAATGCCGTTGCTGGTGTAATGCGTTTAATTTTGGGTGTATCCCCCAAAACAGCTTGCACATCAGCCAAAGGAATATCAAAATCGATTAACTCAGCTTTGCCGACATAATCTAAAGCTTGGTCTTGCAATAAACCCAACTTCCACAAACCCAAGCAAAGGGTGTGAGTTGCGCGAATGGCAGTTCCCAATACCTCACCTGTATCAGTGTGCAAACCCGAAGGCAAATCGATACTAATTATTGGTTTATTCCATTCATTTAAGCGATCTATTGCAGCAGCGATGGGATCGGTGAGCGTTCTTTCTAAACCAAATCCAAACAACCCATCAACCAAAAAATCACAATCTTGTAGTTGTGATATCTCCTGGTAACATGGAATTCCTAAACTTTGAGCATACTGCAAGTGCTGTGCAGTTAATTCCTTTAGCTTAGAAAAAGCAGAATAGATCCAAACCTCATACCCGCGAAAGTATAATTCACGGGCTACCACCAAAGCATCACCCCCATTATGACCAGGCCCGACGAGAATTCCGACACAGGTACTTATTGGAGATACACGCAAAGATGCGAAGAATTCTTTCTCCGCGTCCCCCCGTCTCCGTTTCCCCGCGTCCTTTTCTCCCTCTTGTCCAAAATTTGGGTATATGTCTTGAATGCGATGAGCGATGAGTCCCGCCACTTTTTCCATCAAAGCCGCTACATGCATTCCAGCTGCAAAGATACGCTCTTCAATATCCCGCATTTGCACGGCGGTAACTACGACTTGTGAAATTTGCTCTTGCCTATTCCGCATTAGTTTTGAATGTGAGTTAGGAGTGATGAATTAGGAGTTATGAATTTCTCACTCACAACTCCTCACTTTTAACTTTTAACTCCTAACTCAGCACTCAGCACTTATTTACTTTCCGTAGTAAACTCTAGCATCACCAAATCCCAAATTTTGCAAACGGTTATTCCATTCTTCTGCTTCTGTTCGCTGGGCAAAAGGCCCCACTGCTACGTGTGGTCCTCGCGGTGATTGTCTTTGAAATATAAAGCCAGATAGCCGTGTATTTTGTCTGATTCTTTCTGCGATCGCAGGTAACTCTTCTGATTTAGCGGGAATAGCCACATAGTATCTAGAACTTTCTCCTCTAGAAACGCCTACGCCTCTGTCACCCGTGTTAGAAGAATAAGAAGACGTGGGAATTTCCCGTCCGTCTGTGAAGCTAACAATCTGTGCGCCATAAATCCGGTATGACTCAAGTTGTCTAACACGCTCTTGGGCGTTAGATAGTCTGTTAAAGACTCCTGACTGAATTACAGAACGTCCTTGGTACTGACGGATATAAGCTCCAGGTTCAATCTGACGCACTTGTTGCAGCGTCTGGTAATTATAATTATCAACGTACACTAAGTAGCGTTGAAAGCTCTGGCTATATTGGTTAAATTCTACTGATTGAGTGGGCTGCAAATTCGGCTGATATTGATTAAATTCCACTGATTGAGTGGGCTGATATTGCCCGTACTGGCCTGGTTGTACCTGGGGTAATGGCGATTGACCAAAGGGAATCGGTGAAATTTCTGGCGGTGGTAAAGTATTAACTACTCCCTGTTGAGTTAGCAACACTTTACTGTTGTTGATTTGGGCTTGTGCTGGATTAATATGGGAAGTCAGTGCCAACCAACCTCCCAAAAACAAGAAAATCATCCGATATGCGATAAATTCACCTGATATTTGACTGTACATAGTGGTAACAAGATTTTTAGAGAATTTCTTTCAGGAACTAATGAATGTACTGTTGTAGCAACTATATAGTGTCAGCTTAGAATTAGCATGTCCAGGTTGCAATGAATACATCTGAAAAAAATTCAGTAGCTGTTAGCGAGTGCGAAGCTAATTGAGTTTCCGGCAATATGCTGATGAGTAACCTAGAAACTGAAGTGCTTCCCTATCAAGGCTTTGAAGAGATGTGTGTTAGAATTGGACAGTCACGAAGCTCCCGTGTTGGGCTTGTATGAAAAGCCCTACTCGCATACTGAGTACAGCGTCACCGCTACAAAAAAATTTTGAATTTTGAATTTCACAAAGCGGTACTAGCCTAGCAAGATTTAGAGATATGAAAAAAGTCGTAGTTGGTCTTTCTGGTGGCGTTGACAGTTCTACCGCCGCTGCTATCCTACACAATCAGGGCTATGAAGTGATTGGTTTGACCCTTTGGCTGATGAAAGGCAAAGGACAGTGTTGCTCTGAAGGGATGATCGACGCGGCTTATATCTGTGAACAACTGGGCATTCCCCATCAGGTTGTAGATATTCGAGATGTCTTTGAGACAAATATTGTCGATTATCTGGTGGCTGGTTACAGTGCTGGGATCACGCCTTTGCCTTGCTCCCAGTGCAATAAAACAGTCAAGTTTGGGCCAATGGTGCAGTACGCCCGCGAACAGTTGGGATGCGATCGCATCGCTACTGGTCATTATGCCAAAATTAGCTATGACGAAGCTACAAGACGTTATCAGTTGTTAAGGGCAGTTGACCGCAACAAAGATCAGTCATACTTCCTCTATGATTTGTCTCAAGATTTACTTGCAGCCTCCGTGTTTCCTTTGGGTGAACTGCAAAAAGCCGATACGCGCCGCATCGCAGCTGACTACGGACTGAAAACCGCCAACAAACCAGAAAGTCAAGATTTGTGCTTGGTAGAAAGTAACGGTTCCATGCGGGCATTTCTAGATAAGTATCTTGCCCCCAAAAAAGGCGATATTGTGGATGCCACAGGCAAAGTTTTAGGACAGCATGATGGTGTCCATCACTACACCATTGGACAGCGTAAAGGTTTGGGTGTTGCTGCACCTGAACCGTTATATGTGATTGAATTAGATGCAGCCAATAATAAGGTGATAGTAGGCGATCGCACCAAAGCAACTCAGCAAGAATGTATAGTGAATCGGGTAAACTGGGTTTCCATCGCCGAACCATCAACCCCAATTCACGCCGAAGTGCAAATTCGCTATCGTTCTACTCCCACACCAGTTATGGTGATTCCCTTAGAAAACTTTCGCGTCCGCTTGGTATTTGATGAACCTCAGTTCAGCATCACCCCCGGACAAGCTGCGGTGTGGTACGACGGCGATAAAGTTTTGGGTGGCGGAATTATTGAACAGTTTAGTTAAAGAAGGTAGGAGGTGAAGCAGTCGCAGTCTTGGATGCCACTTGCTCCCCAAGTAGAGCAAGTGGCGTGAGACGCTACGCGACCGAGCGTCACTGCTGTTAGCGCAGCGTTAGCGAGTTATCGAGCGTCAGCACGAGCATCACCCGAAGGGCAGAGTCGCACGGGCAGAGGAGCAGAGGGGAAAAAGCTGTATCCAAGTTACTCTGTTTCACCCTATCTCTTCTGCTCTCTATCCCCTATCTGCTTGTTCGTTTTTCATGGCTGACGGTGAAATTTTTTCATCGGGACTGCCTTGTGTCTCCTAATAGCTTTTCTCACAAACTAACCCAACGCTGCAATTCAAGGTCTAACATAAAGTAATGTAAATCAAATGTAAATCAAGCGATCGCCTGTAGGCATGGACTGGAAAGAAATTAGAGGTAATTGGGTCATCATTCCCCAAAATCCCATCGGTATTATTCATTTCTTGGGAGGTGCATTTGTCGCCACTGCACCCCACCTGACTTACCGCTGGCTATTAGAACAGTTGGCGGCTAAAGGGTATGTTGTGATTGCTACGCCATTTGTCAATACTTTGGATCATATTGCGATCGCTAAATCCGTACTGCTGAACTTCGATCGCACCTTAGAACGTTTACATGACTCTATGGCTTTACGCAAGCTTTACCTGCCTACATACGGCATCGGTCACAGTATGGGTTGCAAACTCCACTTGCTTATAGGCAGCCTTTTCCCTGTAGAACGGGCAGGTAATATTTTAATATCCTTCAATAACTATGCTGCTAAGGATGCTATTCCCTTAGTGGAGCAATTTAATTCTACTTTGGCAATTGAGTTTACCCCCTCGCCCTTAGAAACTAACCAGCTTGTTCTGGAACGCTACAACATTCGTCGCAACTTATTAATCAAATTTAGTAACGATACTCTCGATCAATCAGGAACTTTAACCAAAATCTTACAAGAACGCTTTTCTGAGATGGTGACAGCACAAACTTTACCAGGAACTCACACCACACCCCTAGGTCAGGATATCAAATGGCAAACAGGAACGTCTTTCACTCCCTTTGATGCTCTAGGGCAATGGTTCAAGCAAGAAGTATACCGCGACCTAAACCAGTTAAAACGCGCCATTCTCTTGTGGCTGAATCCTCTTTCGCCTCCATAATCTTTTTTCTATCAGTGGCAAAAGGTTATGAAGTCGAGGGACAATTGAGAATAGATCATACCAATTCCTAATTTATAATCCAGAGGTGCAAGGTCTTGCGTCCTTAGATTTAATTTGTGTTTACAGGTTTGAATCTATTGCCCGATTTTAGAGAATTGGTGTTATTACTATATTTGCAGTCATAGTAGTAATAAATTAACCATTAAAACGCTTTTATTTTTATTTTTACATCTATTTCTTAATTAATTGTTCCATAAGTTTCTATGTTTCAAATACTCGTCATTGATGATGACATTTCAATACAAATATTTCTGAAAAGACTTTTGGAAAAGCAGGGTTATCAGGTAGTTGTCGCTAGCGATGGAGACGAAGGAATTACACAGGCTATTGCCTACCGTCCAGCACTCATTATTTGCGATTGGATAATGCCAGGTTTGAATGGATTGGAAGTCTGTAACCGTATTAAAACTGACCCCAATTTATCCACAACTTTCTTTATCTTACTAACATCTTTGGATTCGGTTGCCGATCGCGTCAAGGGACTAGATGCTGGTGCTGATGATTTTATTACTAAACCCATCGAGCAAAATGAATTAAAAGCAAGAGTCAGAGCCGGATTGCGCCTACATCAATTGAGCCGGGATTTGCAGACCCAGAAGCTACTTTTAGAAACAGAACTAGCAGAAGCAGCAGAATATGTGCGATCGCTGCTACCTTTACCTATGACCGAACCCTTCACCATTAATTCCCGGTTCATTCCCTCTCGGCAACTCGGCGGCGATTGTTTTGATTACTATTGGTTAGATCCCGATTATCTGGCAGTATATCTGTTAGACACTGCTGGACATGGACTTAAAGCTACTCTTCCCTCTATTTCGGTGCTGAATCTGTTGCGTTCCCGCGCTCTCAAAAGTCTGGATTACTATCAACCTAGTGATGTACTCAGAGCGTTGAATGAAACCTTTCAGATGAATTATCAAAATGATAAATACTTTACTATCTGGTACGGAGTTTATAACCGAGTCAAGCGGCAATTAATTTATGCTAGTGCGGGTCATCCACCAGCAGTCTTGGTATCTGGCACATCTCCTAAAAATACTAAAATTCAACTATTGAGAACCCCCGGTATGCCAGTTGGTATGTTTCCAGAGGCCAAATATGTTGATGCTTATTGCTATGTGGAAAAATTTAGCAGCCTTTATATTTTTAGTGATGGTGCTTACGAAATTACTAAGTTAGATGGCACACTTTGGAGTTTGGATGCTTTTATTCAGATACTTGTGAGCTTACAGCATACCATTGGTTACCAACTCGATCGGATATTGAATTATCTCATCGCCTTGAACTCTAAAGAAGCTTTTGATGATGATTTATCAATCTTACAAGTTAAATTTGATTAGTTAATTTTTGGATAATAACACCTCATTAAAATCATCTTGAGTTGGAAAGATTTCAAAGACTTTATCCATCCCAGTCAGTTCAAATAATATTCTGACTTGTTCATTAATTGAGCAAAGAACTAGGTTTGTATCCGCTGCCCGTAGTGCTTTGAATGCTAATACCAAAGCACCCAGAGCAGAACTATCCATAAAAGTCACATCTTGACAATCAACTAGCACAGTTTTTGCACCGCTTTCTAAAAGATTAGTTATATTTTGTCGTAATTCCTGTGAATTCGTGGTGTTGACAATCCCGCTGAGTTTAATAACTTTAACTTTCACTTGCTGATTCATAATATTTTTAACCAATTTTTTGCAAGAGGATGTGCCGATTTTGCTAGTATTATATACTAATAGTCATACTTTGGAAAAAGCTAACACTATCAAAGGTATGAATTATTTAAGGAAAAATGAAGCATAATAAATTCTAATCGATAGATAGTAAACTATCAAGGACATCAGTTGAATAGAATCATAACTATTACTTGTTAGGTAATATTACTATAGTTTTAAAATAAGCTGCCGCTTAGTAAACATTGACATAAAATTATTACCAATTTTTCTAACTAAAAATGCTTGCTTTATCACCATACTTTTAAGAAAATTTTGTGACAATAAACCTCATATGAAACGAATTAAAGATAGCCAATAAATACTCATAGTATTTAGCCTTCAAAATATTATTTTTACCAACTATAAGAATATGATTTACGAAATAAGAGAGAGCAGTAAGATAGATAAAGATAACTGATTACCATAGATAATTTTTGTATCAATTGCATCAAAATACTTATAGTCAAACTGATTTAGAGTTAGAAACTAGCTAATAAATTTTTAAGGGAAGTATAGTATACAACCTCTCATTTGAGGTTATCACAAGGTTATTAACTATATCAGCTCGGGTAAAACCTACAAGAAAGAGAAACTTTTAGGTTATGCAACACAAGCTCATAATGACTCAGTTGTCTCATTTGTTCTAAATTATAGGCGTACAAGGAAAAACAAATTAAATTACTCTTGGCGGAGGGGAACAGTAATCACAAACTCAGTGCCACCTCCTAGTGGGGAAATACATTCTAAAGAACCACCATGCTTTTGAGTAATAATCTGGTAGCTAATAGACAGTCCCATGCCAGTACCTTTACCAGTAGGCTTTGTAGTAAAGAAAGGTTCAAATACTCGGTTTCTAACTGCCTCTGGGATTCCCGACCCGTTATCAGTAATGGAAATTGTTACTTCGTTTTGCTCTAGTAATTGGGTACGAATGCGAATTTGGGGAGTAGGGAGTGCTTCTTCTCCTACTGCACACTTACCATTCCGCAATCCCTCTTCTAAAGCATCGAGCGCATTTGTCAAAATATTCATAAATACCTGGTTAAGCTGCCCAGCGTAACATTCCACTAAGGGCAATTTGCCGTATTCTTTGATAACTTGAATGGTACAGCGGTCAGATGTAGCTCTTATGCGATGTTCTAAAATCATCAGAGTGCTGTCAATTCCCTCATGGATATCTACCTCTTTCATATCAGCTTCATCCATACGCGAGAAAGTGCGTAGAGATACTACAATCTCTTGAATACGCTTTGCCCCAACTTTCATAGAGTTAAGGAGTTGCGGCAAGTCCTCGCTCAGGAATTCTAAATCTATCTCTGTTGCAAAGTCCTGAATTTGAAGTACGGGATGGGGATAGTGTTGCTGGTAGAGCCGCACAAATTCCAGTAGGTGTTGAATATAGTCATTAGTATGGATGAGATTGCCGTAGATGAAGTTAACAGGATTGTTGATTTCATGGGCAATACCTGCTACTAATTGACCCAAACTAGACATTTTCTCACTTTGCACGAGTTGCATTTGAGTCTGCTGGAGTTCCTGGATGGCTCTTTCTAAGTCTTCTTTTTGCTGCTTGAGCTGAGTTTCTGCTTGTTTGCGTTCAGTGATATTAAATGTTGTTCCCACCAATCGATAGATTCTACCTTCACTATTTTTGAGTGGATTAATCGTAGTTAGCGCCCAAGTTTCTTCACCCTGAAAAACTAGGCACTCTTCATAGGTCATCGGCACACCTATTTCTAAACATCTTAGATATCTCTGGCGTACTGCTGCACCTTCAATCTCACCAAGTGCATACTCTGGTGTTTTACCAATTATCTCTGCACTGTTGATACCACTCATAGATTGTGTAGCAGGGTTCCAACCCGAAAAGCAAAAGTCGCCATCTTCCAAGACATCCACAACAAATATAGGATTTTCAGCCCCATCGTATACACTACGTAAAAATTGTTCTTTCTCTAGCAATTGAGCTGCCGCCCGTTTAAGCTCTGTAATATCGGTAATTGCACCAACCAAACCGATGTTTTGACCTGTGGAATCTTTCAGAGCATACGATCGAAGAAAAGTCTGCATAATCCGACCACTAGGAGAGCGTTGCTCAGCCTCACCTATCCAAGATTGACCTGAAATAGTAGCTTGCCATACCTCTTGAGCAACTGCTGAGTTAGTGAAGGTAGCAGGCACACCACCAAATTTGATAAAGTCCTCTACGGTTTCGCACTCATACAATTTGCAAAATGCCGGATTCTGGTAGATATGATTACCTGTTGCATCGCCTATGGCAATGGCATCACTAGAACTTTCTACAGCTTGCTTGTAAAGCATTAAGCTCTGCTCTGCTTGCTTGCGTTCCGTGATATCCAGCATCATTGATGCGATACCAATCACTTCACCATCATCAGCCACTAAAGGACTGTTATACCACTCGCAGATAATTATTCTATTGTCTTTTGTGAGGTTCTCGTTGACACTTAAAGTGCCTCCTTGCTGCTGCAAAAGAGCAATTGTTACCTGCTTTACGTGTTCTCTAGCAACCTCAGGAACTAAAAACTCAAGATAACGACCCAAAACTTCACTTTTGCTGTATCCAAAAATTCTTTCCGCCGCAGGATTCCATTCTTGAATCTCAAATTTGGTATTCCATTCAATCACACCTATTGGTGTTTGTTGAATCAATAGTGCTAGTCTTTGCTGCGAAGCTCTCAATTCTGCTTCTGCTTGTTGTCGTTCGATAATTTCAGCCTGTAGCGCCTCGTTGCTTTGTGCCAGTTCTTGAGTTCGCTCTTCTACCCGTGTTTCCATTTCTGCATAAGCTTGCTGGAGTGCTGCCTCTGCTTGCTTACTGCGGGTTATGTCTGTTACTAGACCATCCCAAATAATTGACCCATCTGCTTGCAGTTCTGGACGGGATACAGCCTGTAGCCATTTGATTTGTTCGGTAGGCAAAACAATTCGCCCTTGCCACTGCCAAGGCTGCAAAGTTTGAGCAGAAACAGTAATAGATTTTTCAAAAGCCTGACGTTCATCTGGATGTACAGTTGAAATTATCAAACTGGCATCAGCTTGGATCTCTTCTGGTTTCAACCCATAGATTTCATAAGAACCGGAATTAACATAGGGAAACGAGAATGAGCCATTGGGATGCAGCATAAACTGATAAAGCATTCCTGGCACGTTTGCCGATAGCTTCTGCAATTTTGCTTCGCTGTGACGTAGGGCTTCCTCAATTCGTTGGCGCTCTGTGATATCTTCGTAAGTGCCAAGAATACCTACCACATTACCCCGAGTATCGCGCAGCGGAATTTTATTGGTATCTACCCAATGCTGATTGCTATCAGGCTTTTGTTGTGTCTCAATGATGTGTAGTTCTGGTATGCCTGATTGTATGATGCGGCGATCGCATTCTCGATACCACTCAGACTCTTCCTTTGTCCAAGGCAAATCGTAGTCATTCAACCCGACGATCTCATCTGGTGAATCCACACAGGCATCACGGGCAAAGTTCCGATTACAGCCTAGATAAACTGAATTACGATCTTTCCAAAAAATTCCTTGGGGAATATTATCTATCACTAGTTGCAGTAGCTGTTTTGACTGGCGCAGTTCAGCTTCTACCTGCTTATATTGTGTGACATCTCGAATACTACCGACTACAAACTGATTACCCGCATCATCTTCAAACAAACATTTTTTGGTAGAGATAAAGCGCGTCAATCCCCGATCGTCGGTTAAAACTTCTTCATTTTCATTGCTAATGCCTGTCGTGAAAACAAGTTCATCTTTTTCCCAAAACACATCAGCTTCTGCTTTCGGAAAAAAGTCATAGTCTGACTTGCCAATCAATTCTTCTCGGCTACGCCCTAACAATTTGCAAAAGGCATCATTGAGCAGTACCCAGCGGTGTTGGCGGTCTTTGACAAAAATCGGGTCATCCGTACCGTTAATAATCTGTAGTACAAAGGCTACAGAAAAATTCTCTTGCTGATTTTTGAGTGGACAATTGCTGGTAAGTTCCTGAGCTTCATCGCGGGACTCATATTTTTTACTGTCCTTTTCCATGCCTAAAGTCCTGTTTGTAAGCGTTTCAGCCTGCGATCGCTCGAGATTAGATGCACCATCGCTCTTTTGAGAATTTCTCTGAGGCTATTACCTCTGCTTTTTTAGTATTCCCAACGACCGCGATTTCTCAACAGGCAGTGCCAGATGTGAAGAGGCAGGGGGGCAGGGGGGCAGCTGACAGGTGTAGGTTTTTTACGTTTTGTTCCTAAAACCCTGGTTTTAGGGTGTAAGGGTGTGGGGGTGTAAGGGTGTAGGGGTAGAAGAAATGATGATTAGAGCGTTAGTTTTATAGTCATTACT
>NZ_JAVRBR020000093.1:0-21550 GCF_034531165.2 Dendronalium sp. ChiSLP03b
TATTATGGTGCAGAAAATCTACTTTAGCTCATTATTTGATTGCAAAGTTTTATTTCGCTTTTTCCCATAAGGCTTATTTTGCCGTTAATTATGGCTCATTTTATGGTTCACAATTTGGCTCGAATTATGATTCAAGTCATACTTACACAATACATCTTGTGTTATTTAATTAAGGCAGTAATTGTTGGTAATGGGCAATCAGTTCTACCCAATTACCAACAAACTAAATTAAACGTTTACTTTAGCTTTTGACCAAACACCATTTTCATCTTCATCATAGTTTTTATGAACTGCTTCCCATGCTGCTTGTTCGGCAGTGAACTCATCACTTGTCTCATTTAAAACGGCGTTATAGCGCTCAATGAACGTGCGTTGGGCTTCTTCAGAAAGATGCGATCGCACCTCTGGAGACAAATCCTCTGCACTGTTGCAAGGCCCGAGACAAGGGTGAGCAAATGTTTTTTCAACTGTATTAATTTCTTCGCCACCAGCACTTTCGAGTAGCAATTGAAATTCACCAACGCGATCGCTGGGAACTTCTGCCATTAATAAGAACTCGCCAGCTTGTAAACGAGTTTGATAAATAGCGGCTTTATCTTCTGGCATCCCCCAAGCAGTCAGAGCCGATACTAAACCAGCACCCGCACTACCTGCGATCGCGCCGCTAGTAGCTCCCAGTAACAGGGCACTAATTGGACCTGCTGCGACAATTGAACCGATAAAAGGAATAAACAGCACACCTACCCCTGTGAGTAAGCTGAGGAACGAACCAAACAAAGAGCCGAAAATTGCTCCTGTTCTCAAACCTCCCAAAATTATGTCTTTTTTAGTAATAAAGCCAGAAATTCGAGTTTCCGACTGGAAATTCCTGCCCATGACCGAAATATGATCTCTAGGCACGCCTCTGTCAAGTAAACGTCGAATAACATCATCAATCTGCTTCTGTTCTTTAAATACAGCAGAGATTGTACGTTCTGCTTTATAAGCTTCTGGCACTTGAATACTCCTTAAATCTTGATTTTTATAGTGGATATGTAAGAAGGCAGCTTTCAGGAAGATTAAATCTTCCTGCAAGCTGCCCAAGGGAACTCCAAGAAAAAATCATCCCACTTGAAGTTATTGACACCTTCGAGGTGACACTCCTGCATCACTACCGCTTGCACTAACGCCAGTCGCTTATAGGGAGCCACCGCGTTGGATAAATCCCTCGGCTTGTTCGCAGAAAGCGTTCCCGTTCGCGCAGCGTCTCTTTAGGGGAAGGGTAGCAAGTGGCGTAGAAACCCTCAAGACCCTTCGGGTGACGTTCCTGCGTCGCTAACACTGCGCTAACGCCAGTTGCTCCACTTGGGCAAGACCCAAGACCGCACTGGCTCACTATTCACAGTTAACAATTACAATGGGATATTTTTTTATTTGGAAGTCCCCAAATGTTATGACCTGGATTTATATCTATTATTGGCTACACGCCTATTGGGGTTTTGGCTTCTGCTGCTGGCTTTGTACCATTTGGCTCTACAGGTTGCCCTTCAATAAATGAACGCAGCATCCAAGCTATTTCCTCGTGCTCTTCCATGAGTCCAGTCAGAAAGTCGGCAGTCCCCTGATCGTGGAAATTTTCACCAGATTGATCCACATGCTCCCTTAAGTTGCGAACAATCTGCTCGTGATCTTCCACGAGATTAGCTACCATTTCCGTTGCAGTGGGGACATTACCAGCATGTTCTTTAATGGTGGCAATCTTGAGGAATCCTTCCATGGAACCAACTGGGTAGCCACCCAAAGCGCGAACCCTCTCTGCCAAGGCATCAATATTTAGAGTCAGTTTTTCGTAGTGTTCTTCCCAAAGCTCGTGCAGGCTGCGGAACTGAGGGCCGACCACATCCCAGTGGTACTTTTTAGTTTTTACCAACACCACATAGGAATCTGCTAAATCTTGATTCAACAGATTTATTACTCCTTGACGCTGTTCTTCTGTCAAACCAATGTTTATCGCACGCATGAATTTTTATCCCTAAGCGAACTTATTAATTAGCATCCCAAATTTTTGACATAACATGCATCAACCATAGGAAATATTGTATTAACCTAACTAATTACAACTTAGGTTTATATTTATCTGTGCCTGATAACAGATAACAAACAGAGGAACTTAACAAATATCTAATAACTAAAATAGTAATACCAATTCAAAAAAATTTTACAATACATCAATAATCCGTAGGGTCACAAGACCTTATGCCTCTACTCATCTATTTATCGTATTTTTTTCAAACTGGTATAATCAAATATCATTGCTATATATTCTTTTAGTTCAAATAAAAACAATAGACATCTTGAACGCTACCAGCAATCAAGATGCCTACTTTGCAACAACTAAAAATCAGTTTTTGAAGTGTACTTTTAGTGAAGAGGAGTTTGTACTAATTTGCAGTTGCAACTTTAAGCTTTAGTAAATAATTGGTAATTACCTAAAGAATGTAATTTGCTTCCAATTATAACGCTAATTTTGTTTCAGACTGCCCATTAGTATTAAGTATTATTGCTTACTTATTACCTGTCACTTTTTCCAGAAAATTCTCTACTTCATCTCTGACTGAGCTTGCACCCTGTGAATTTTCAGGACGCTTCTGTTTCTCAATATCAGCAGCTCCTTGAACTTCATTAAGTCCCTCGTTTGATTTCTTTTGAACCTCTTTCAATCCAGGAGGTGGTGATTTAGCGACTTCGTCAGTTTCGCGCTGAGTTCCTAGAAGTTGTGTAGTAGCATCTTCGGGGTCACTTTTAGGGCTACTGATTGCAAAAGCCGGGACTACGCTAGACAAAAATAGCAATGCACAAGTAAAAGCCACAATTAAGAAACGCACAGGACGTAAGCTAGATAAAACAACAGTAAAAATCTTCATTTGCAATCCTCAATAACAGCGTTAACAACGCAGGACTTGTACTTCCAGAGAGAAGCCTATGCCTTTACCTGGTAAATTTGATCCATCAAATTATCAAGGTATGCTTCCATGTTTAAGTCCTTAAAAAATGAAATTCTAAAAGATATACCCTTGTATTTCCGCTTTGCATAATAAGAAATAAGAAAATACTTATCAAACATCGCGCTATACGCAGATAGTTTTCAGTAAAATTTCACCTAGTTAATATTTAAATTTAAAAGACTACCGCTTGCATCAATCTGCGGAATGAAGTTTATTCTATCTATAGTTACATTAAAATCAATCTACAGGTATATCAACTGAAGACGATCCAATTAGCAAATTAGCGCAAAAATATTTTCAGTTTGGATCGTAGAAGCCATCGCCTGTATTGTATATCTTTCAAAAACCATCTAACACTTCATGCCAAAAAGCGCATCAAGTTAATCAAAAACGCCTGGGAAACACAAAAGGCTATCAAAGAAGTGAGTATTTCTGCAAGGCATAGCGTTGCAACCACATACGCAGTCAAGATTTAAGTAGAACGATGTGAAAAAACTAAACTATGTGAAGAAAAATGAAATAGGCTCAAACACTCTTTCCTTCTGCCCTACCCTGCGGATTCTGCTTTAGCAGTACGGGTAACGCTCCTTTGTCGCTAACGCTACGCTAACGGCAGTTCCTCTACTTCAGGAAACCCCAAGACCGGACTGCCTCACCCCAAGGGACATCCAATAATTAAATTACTCAATTCCTGCATCCAATACCAGTATCCAATTTCTTCTCCCCCTGCTCACCCAAGCGATTGATTATTTTTTATATTTGGAAGTCCCCAAGACGGGGCTGCTTCACCGCAGTGGCTCACCTTCTGCCTTATCCCAACGATAAATATTCACGCCGACCTAATTACAAGCAATACGGTGACAATGCGATCGCTCTGCTCATTGCGCTTGGTCAACAGCGGAGTGTACTAACTCTGTAAAAGATAGAAGGTAATTTTGCTGTCAATGTGAGGTTTGTATAAATTATTGACTTTAGCTATAAAGATTCTGAATAGAAGAAAATATTCCAGCGAAGGTATTGGCTAGAATAAAAATATGGCAAGTCTGCTGTACTTGAAAATGCTAGGGGATTAATATTAATCCTAAATACAGATTGAAACCTGTAGTTTTTAGTATTGGCTGAAAAGCTCATATACCAAAGGCTATATGTTTCAACTGGCTGTTGAAAAGCTCCAGTTCTCAAGATAGACATGGTTTAGCTTTTGCAGACGATCTGAATTTAGACATTAAATTTGGTTAATAAAGTAAATCATGAACAAAAAATGGGCTACTAAACGAATAACGGTAAATCTTGCATCCACCGAAACTGAAAAACTAGAAAAATACTGTGCAATCACAGGTAGACCAGCAACAGATGTAATTCGAGAGTTAATCCGCTCTTTACCAGTAAGCCAAGCTGAAGTATCTCAATCTTCCCAAGCAATTTCTACTAATTCTCTTGCTCACACAGCAGTCAGTTAGCCTACGTTGAGTATAACTATTCATCTGTGCAGTCACTGTGGGATGATGTCGTCGAGTTTGAGTTGTAAGTCGGAAAATAGAAAAGAAGAAATGGCATCTCCCAAGCGATCCTGTTGGTTCCATCTCGAATAATTTACCATCAATTAGTTCAGCGCGATCGCTGTCACCATAGTGGGCAATAAATTCATCAACAGTTAAAAGTCGTGGGGACAAGTCAACCATTGTCAATAGGCTTTCTGGCCACTTGCTAAGGGAGTAATTGTATAGTAAAAATGTACTATAATATATTAGTTTTCAAAAGCTGAAATCCCAGTTTTCAGTCTTACTACATATATATATGCTGAATAACAGCAAAAACTTCCAAGTTAACCAAGCTAGTGTTCTCTACAGACATGGCGACGTTTTAATCGAACGCATTGCTAGCATACCTGATGGTGCCCAAAAGCGTGTAGGTGCTACTCTTGCTCATGGTGAAGTCACAGGACACAGCCATCGCATTCAGCAACCTAATGCTGTTCAGTTATGGGTGCATGGTAGTGAACTTTTTCTTGAGGTGAAACAAGCAGGTACTACCTTGGTTCATGAAGAGCATCGGGCAATTGAATTAGCTCAAGGTCTTTACCGCGTTTGGAGACAACGTGAATATCGCCCTGATGCTTACGTGGAGGTAGAGGATTAATGCTTACTATGATGTCCAAGGGGCGTGTGCCGAAGAAACCAGTTAAGCCACGACCAAACGAAATTTATGAGCCTGTATCGGCTGAACGTGCCCGAAAACTCATTCTTGAGCATCGGGCATGGGATGGTATGCGTGTTTTAGGTCATTTGGATTTAAGCAGAGCGTCGGAGCTTTACAATCTCCCTGAAAATCTCACCTGTGAAACTATCGATATCAGCGACTGTGTGAACCTAACTAACCTTCCCCAAGGTCTTCATGTTACCCATTGGATTGAGTTAGCTGGAAGTGGGATTACCAGTTTAGGAGCGGGACATGGTTTTGTCTTGCGCTGGCGAGGCGTACAGGTGAGCGATCGCCTAGCCTTTGAGTCGCAGTCCATAACAGGGCAAGATATCCTCAATATAGAGAATGTTGAGTTGCGCCGTGTGCTGATTGAGCGTCTGAGCTACGAGACATTTTTACAGCAAGTGGGAGGGTTGATACGCGATCGCGATCAAGATGCGGGAGGGGAACGTCAACTTGTCTACATTCCTTTCGAGGATGACGAAGCCCTTATGGTCTTGAAGGTGATTTGTCCATCCACAAGACACACTCATATACTGCGCGTTCCCCCGTATATGCAGAGTTGCCATCAAGCAGCAGCCTGGATCGCTGGTTTTACCAACCCGGATGACTATAACCCTTTGATTGAAGCGTAACCTAACTATTAATCAATCTTGAGTTAGAAAAACCTTTCAACTCAATTGGTAATGTTGGGTTGCACAAATCGCTTAATTTCACCACAGGCAATATAAGACTTTCCATCAGGCGCTGTCTTAACTTCATCAACGACGTAAAGCATTCCTTCCTCACGAACTGAGCGGGGAAAACGCATATTCCAATCCGGTTCATATCCGTCAGAAACTACCCTAGCGCGCAACTTGCTGCCATCTTTAACACACTGAACTAGAATGCCATTATTTACAGTGTCAGTGGTAAGAAGGTCGGCAGCACTAGCAGGCCCTTTGGAGGCTTTGCTAGTGCTAGTTGGCTTTGATTGTCTTGGAGCAACGAAGATATCTGCTTGGCCGGGTTTAGCAAAACGAGTGATTTTGCCACGTACGCGATAGAAAGTGCGATCGCCCTTGGCGTTGGCGAAGCCATCGCTTGAAAGTTCTAGTCCTTCAACGACATAGTGCGCTCCCTCAGCACGAATGGAGCGAGGGAACTGAACGTTTTTAGTTGAATCGTAGCCATCGGACATTACTTTGACCCGCAGCTTACCCCCTTCACGAACACAGTACAATTCAACACCTGAACCGACTTCATTTACAATCGGCATCGCGTATACTTCATCGCCCGCAGTGACACCACGGGCCGCCAGATCGCTGCGATTGCGCGTCATCGTCTGATAAGTTTGATCTAGCAGTTCTTTACGTCCTGCATTGCCCAGAGTTTTTTGTGCAATCCGACCTGCGAAATATTCAAGCTGATCTATCTCTTCAGCTATTTCAAAATTCTCGTTCAAGCCTTTATCTCGCAGATCTTGCACAAGCACGCGCAGGGTTTGTTCCGCTTCTTGATGCTTACCATGCTCTGCTAGATCGAGGGCAATTTCTTTGGCCTTAGCAATAGTCAGACGGCTCAAGTCAAGGATAATATGGCTAGAAGAAGCAAGCGCTGATTCCTCAACTGTGCCAACTTTGGCAACAACATCTGTTGTGCCTGACACGCTTTGAATGATGTCATCTTGCAATACATCAGCGCTGTAATGCAGCTTTATCACAGGTAATTCACCTACTTGAGCAGAGGAAATCTCCAGACTTAACCCCAGAAGTTTGTCTTCACCCTCGTAAAGCTCCCCTAAGGTAATGACAGGTTGACCAGCGTTATTCTGGCTAACTTTAGCAAGACTTAAGGTATCAACAAGACTGACACCATCAGCCAACTCAAGCGTCAATTTGAGGTTTTGACCTACCACCGCTCTGAGACTATCTAGCTCAATACTAAACACTTCGGTTGCTTCATCAATACTTTGAATGAAGTAGAAGTTGCCACTAGCAGCCCTTGCCATACCGATCAGGAGATCCTCATTGAAACCCTGAGCAAAACCTAATGTCGTTGTGGTAATGCCTTCCTCAGATTTTTGCCCTGCTGTTGCTGTGAGTACTTTGGGATCTTGAATACCCATATTGGCATGACCATCGGTCAGCAGAAGAACGCGGTTGATTTTTTGCGGATCGAGTTGCTTTTTGACATATTCACAACCTTTGAGCCATCCCCCAGATAAGTTGGTAATACCTCCTGCCCTGACTTTGTGTATAGAATTTTTCAGCGCAGATTTGTCGGTCACAGGCTGAGGTGGTACAACGGTATCCACTTCATCATCGTAAACAACTACTGAGAGAATGTCTTTTGGCTCAAGTCGATCCACTACAGATTCAGCAGCTTTGAGTGCATGATGCAAGGCAGCACCTGCCATAGAGCCTGAGCGATCGATTACAAGCGAAAGGTTAAGGTTACGTCGGGGAGATTCAGGTATGTCAGCACGAAAACGTAGCAATACATTAGTCTTTAATGAAAATCCTGCGGGTAGGATAGCTTGGTCAAATTCGTAACTTGTTTTTATCATTTGGTAAACCCTCTGAATTATTTGTAATCAGCAGTCAGCTTTATAATACGGAAACAATAAGTGTTATTTTTAGTTTACCCAGAAGCCAAAGTGTTCTGCCTAGCAATATAACGAATATACTAATTTAGGATATTTATACACATAAAATGATTGAAGTCTTTGTCAATTATCTCTTGATACTAAATATTCATATTTGACCAAGTAAACCTTCAAAAACTAGATTAATTAATTCCTCGTCAATAACAAACAATGATTTATCAAACAATTAGCGTTTCTAGCGCTAATTGACCCAAATGAGGTGCAGATAGAGAAAATGGTTAAAGCCATTTTTGCTCTGACGATAAAATTTATATTTTCTTTAAAACTGATTGAAATACATGACTGCAATTACACTGATTATCTCAGATCGTCAATTAGCAAATACCGCAAAAACACGGTTACGTTAGTTTATGCATTCGAGCAAAACTACACTCATTCAAGTTATTAGGGTACATTTATGACCCATCCTGTGATGTCCAATATCCAAGTAAACCTGGAGAAAGCACAAAAAATAGGCTCTCAGTTGTTAGAGACGACTGTACCTGAAACAAATAAAAATTTAGTGATTTTAGCTGAGAAACTTACAGAATTTGAGGTTCCGTTAAAGGTTTTGTTGCAAGCTTTAGCTATTGCTGCTTACGATAGTGCAGCTGCTTTTCGCTACGCTGATAACTATTTAAATAACCTCAAAATAGACTGAAAATTGGAATAAATAATGATAATTATTTGTGAAGATTAGTCACTAACTCTATTTTACGAAAGTTAATCTTTTTGTACTCTGGATATCAAACTCAGGAATTAGAGCAACAAACGGATTACCACGAGTCGGAATTACCACTATTTTTAGAGTTACCAAAAATAAAAGTGCGAGCGCTCAGATATGAAATCGCTCAATTCTTAGCTAACTTTATTTTCGGCAAACAGTGAAATTTTTCCAGGAGAGATATTCCCGCGTCCGAATTGATGGTAGTAACAGTCAAGTATCTGAAGAACTAATTTTTATACTGTTGAGTATTCGGCTAGAGTACACGGCAGTGTTCTAGTAACCAGGGCATGATTTCGGTTAATTCTCTAGCAGATGAAGCTGACCAAGAGGATAATTACTTCTTTAACACCTACACATAATATTGTATTCAGGTACTAAAGAAGCGCAACTAAACTGATACAAGTAAGGTAAGCGGCAATATCTACCTTACAAGTACGAACTGTTATTCTTTATATAACTTCTACAAATACGCCACTGCGGGCAAACTCTTCCTCTTCAGGAGTAAAGTGGGGAGTTTGATCTACAATTTCAGGGTCAAAGTGATAGGTTTCCTGAAGAAATTGCCCGGCGATCGCAGATGATTCCAACTCTTTGATATAATCCTCGGCTAGCGTACACGCTTCACTAATGCCTGTCTCATCGCCTTTCTCCAACAGCTTTTGGAGAGTTGCTCTGACTCCTGCCAACCGCGATGCCGGTTTAAGAATCCCATAGAGGCGATATAAGCGCTCAACGGAGATGCTGAGGTGTTTGAGCGCTTTGCCTCGTGCGAGTTCAGAGTCCAGACTAGGCCAATAGCGAGTAGTGTAAAAAGCTTTCTCATCCTTGTGATACCATTCCTCGGAGCGAGCAATAGATGAGGAAACGGTGTTATGTAGTTTCCAGAAAAATAAGCGCAAGGCGGAACCATCTATAACTGTAGACAGCTTTGCCTCCATCGACACCTCAAAATTATTCAGTTTTGGGTCGCGTCCCAGCAAAAGATACTCCACCGGGTACATATCGACCTCTTTGTTCTGCACCACATACATATTGAGGTGGTGGCGACAGTAAGGGCAAGGGTACATCGTGGCAAATAGTTTAAAGAAGTCCTGGAAAACTGTTACCAGCGTTTTTTGCTCTTCGTATGGCTTGGTACACACGATTTCAGCAGTGGTGTGGAAGAAACGCCATACCGCAGGCCCAATGTAATAAGGAAAACTAACGCGCATCTGGGCATCTTTAATGTCACTCCGTGCCAAATACACATCAATGAATGCCACATATTGCGAGAGCGCCCCTGACTCGCGCCCAAACTCTTGGCGTTCGCGCCGTTTTTGCACGCCATTGAGGTAGTGATGTGTCAAACGCCACGCCTGCTTAACTGCCAGCTTTTGTTCGGGAGTGCATTGAAAAAAGTTCTCTGCCACATCCGCCCCATAACGATCAAATTCCCCCACTGCTTTAGTATCTTCATACCACTGAGCTAAAGTCGCTTCGTTAGGTACGGTATTGTTTTGGATATCGGCGGTAGTGTTGACACTGAAAGCAGCTAGCAACTTTGGCATGAAATCTTCATACCAATAAGCTACTGGCATCATTGCACCGTGTATTTCTTCTGAAGCATCGGCGAGGATAACGCGGTTCCACTGCTTGAGGTAATCTTTGGGATCGCCTGCTGATTTAGGAGGAGGTGGGGTAAGCTCTGCATTTAGTTCTATCTGTCTCAAGCGGTTGAGTTCGTTGATCGCTAGCACGCCTGCTGCAATATCGCGAAAGCTGAAATGCTTTTTCTTGACAGTAATGGCAAACTCCACGCCTGCTGCAAACTTCTCCTTGACAGAGATGGATTTACGGCGTGCCTCCTGCATCGCTTTTTCCTCAGACAGCATCTCAGGTGTTTTTTCGATGGTGTTCCAATTTTTGATGCGGTCTTCCAGCCGGGCGTACTCTTTTTCGATAGATTCAACGACTGCATCTAACAGGGGGTAGCAAGCTTTTTCTACAACATCTAACCCTTTGTACAATGCGATCGCTTTCTGCACAAACTGTACAAAGTCTGTAATTTTGTAAGGCAGGTTCCTGACACGCAGATGGGTTTCGTGATTGGCGGAGAAACTCTCGCGGAAACAGCGGTAGGCGGCTCCCTGAATCAGGCGAAACAAACCAATCTGCATTTGCAGGCGGGAGGTGGCGCGTTCTTTTTGCTTTTGTGGGTGTTGCGCTAGCAGTTCTTTGAGGCGTGCTACTTCTGGATTATCGCTGTGTGTTTCCTGTTCAGGAGATGCGGTGGTTGCTAATATGGGTGCGTCAGTAGCCGCCGCTATGTCTGAGGTGATGGTGGCTGCATTATTTGCAGGGGAACTGGTAAAAGAAATCGGTGAATCTTTATAGCCGCTGGTGATTTCTGACTCTTCTGGAACCAGTTTCATAAACTCTTGAAAGTCAATCGAGGCATCACCATCGCTATCGACCTCTTTAATCATCTCTTCGAGTTCTGCATCTGTTAGCCCAAACAGACTCATGACGCTGTGCAGTTCGTTTGTCGTAATTTGACCGCTACCATCTTCATCAAACACGCTGAATGCCAGCTTCAGACGGCTTTTGCGATCGCCTTGCGCTGATACCATCAGGGTTTTGAATTCCTCAAAATCAATACTGCCTGATAAGTCAACGTCCACTTCTTTAATCATGTCGCGCAGTTCGGTGTCGCTAGGACTTTGACCTAGCGATCGCATCACTTCCCCCAATTCTTTTGCTGAGATGGCACCGCTACCGTCAGTATCAAATACTTTGAACGCTTCCCACAGCTTTGTCACCTCTTCTTCAGTCATTACCTTTTTTTCTAGTTCTACAGTTGCCATTAATTCATACCCCCAATTTATTCAGTACGGTAAAAGCAGCAGAATGCTTTTAATTTCCCGTCAAGCAAGCAACAGTCCAATTTTGATGTTGAGTTAGCAACAAAAGCAATCGAAAATTAAGATTTTTAACTTTAAGGTTCGCTAGTTTCAATCCGCAGAGGAATTGTAATTTCTTCCCGTACTAAAGCATCAGTAAAAATCTTCCGAAGAAGGCGCTGGATGTGAAGATGCTTTCCCGGCTTGACTTTCGTCAATGTTCGTAGCAACAAATTGGATTCTCCGAGGCTCTCTACTCCATCCACCTGTGTGGGTTCAAGTACATCTGGCTCATTTGCTTTTAACTGTTCTCCTACGGACTCAATCACTTTGTACACATGAGTTAAATTGGAGTCATAAGGCACGCTAACTTCTACAACTGCAAAAATATACTGTTTAGAGTAATTAGTAATTGAGCCAATATCGCCATTACGAATAATCTGCAATTGACCATTAGGGTGTCTAATACGAGTGACTCGCAGTTCAATCGCCTCTACAATTCCCTCTACAAGCTTCTCTTCCACTTTGCCAGCCTGGATATAATCACCGACTAAGTAATAATTTTCAAACAGAATAAAAAAGCCGCAGACAATATCGTTGATTAGTGTCTGCGCCCCAAAACCAACAGCTATACCTAGAATGCCTGCGCCAGCGAGTATGGGAGCGGGATTGATATCGAGGATATAAAGGATGGAGACAGTCGCACCAAAATAAACTAAATATTGTAAAAAACTACGGATGAGAGGAACGAGAGTCAAACGTCTGCTTGTTTGAATCTCATTCAGATTTTGGTCTTTGAATAATACCTCTTCAACAAGTAAGTAGACAACCTCAAACAAAACACGACTGATGAATATAATTCCGACTATCTTGACAATTCGAGGTCCGAAAACTGCGATATTGGCGATGAATTGGACTTGCTGAATCACCAATGTTGCTACGCAGATATAAATCACAAATTCCAGACACCGCTTCAAAAAGGGGATTAGGTGTCGGAGGCGATCGTAGAATCTTAGAAGGTTATCAGGGCTGGAGTATCTTATACTTAGAGCATCTAGGCTATCAATAATGGCGGTGATTGCTTTAGGTATGAGTAACCCAACAGCAACGATCAGATATATCCGTAATAAAATATACAAATATTCAGATACTACTACTGGTACTTGGAGAAACTTGCTACACCAAATGACAGCCCACAGCCAAATACCAGCGGTAATAATATTGTTGAGGTTGTTAAAGAACGTATCAATACTTTGATCGTCGGCAGTGTTTTGTTCGATGTTCTTAGCACGAATGTTAGCTACCTTGAGCCAATAGCGCACGAATTTTAAAGCGATCGCCGCTAAAATCAAAGTACCAATACTTTGAGCGCAACCAATTCCTAAAGTCACCCAAAATCCTGATGGGATACGCTTAATCAACAAGAGTGTGTATTGTTGAAGGTTTTCGCCTCTATAAATTAGAAAACCATTAGCACCGACAATCAGAATGCACAACACCAAACAAGTAAGTATCAACAGCCCTATAATATTCTGACGCAGAGTTTTGAGACTTCTCCCCTCGCTTTTAACTACAGAGTTTTTCAAAAATAGCTTGAAGACCCTGCCCAAAAGCCAGTTTACGAACAAGAAAATGAAGATTACGAAACTGACTTCAGCCAGAACAATTAATAAATCCATGTTTTAAATATAAAAATCAAGAAGCTTACTGATTAGATTTCGTTGAATAAAAATATATTTTAGGTTAAGTGTGTCTGCAAAAAATGGCGATCTTATAAAATGGCATTCCATACATAAAATTGAATTGTGGAGGACTGAGAATTATGGGGTTCTATTCGCAAGTTATTTTTCCACGTCTTCTAGACTGGAGTTTGTCAGCTCCAAACTTAGCCAAATATCGTCAGGAACTTTTAGCCGACGTAACGGGAGAAGTGCTGGAAATTGGGTTTGGAACTGGATTAAATTTGGCTTACTATCCTTGTGATATTCACAAAATCACTACAGTTGACGTGAATCCTGGGATGAATGCTTTGGCAAACAAGCGTATTAGTGACTCTGGTATCACAGTTGAGCAACTCCTACTATCAAGTGAAAATTTACCAATGGCAGACAATACATTTGATAGCGTGGTCAGCACTTGGACTTTGTGCAGTATTACAAATGTACAGCAAGCACTTAAAGAAGTTTATCGAGTATTAAAACCGGGTGGTAGGTTCTTTTTCGTGGAACATGGGCTGAGTAATAAGCTTAGCGTACAAGTCTGGCAGCATCGGTTGACACCAATTCAGAAAGTCTTAGCCGATGGATGTCACCTGAATCGAGATATTCAAAAATTGGTAGAACAACGTTTTGACCATGTAGAGCTAAAGCGCTTCACACCCGAAAATCTCCCAGATTTGATGGTTCATCTATACCAGGGATTTGCGACTAAGAAAGCATCGTAATTGCGATCGCACCTCACAAGCCCATCCCCTGCAACTCCATTGCAGACCGGGGCTGGTTCCCGGAGTGATATCGTGTCCAGTTAAAGACTTATCATTAAGACCGCAGAGGAGCAGAGGAGAGGGGTTTTTGGGCTTTCTGCATAGATCGGGAATTATCACTAATTAGCCGGACTTGATAATTTTTTGATAACCAATGCTTGTCAAAATTCAGCGATCGCGTTACATCTGGCTTTGGGTTTGGCTGATACTGACTTCTCAACTTTAAGAATGCCAATTTTAAAATTATTCGCTTTTTGCGTAAAGCACAAAGAAAAAAAGAGGGTCTGATTGAATACAAACCCCCTTTTGGCAGCAACTGAGAAAAGAACTACTCATCTCGCCTGCCAATATGAAACGTGCCAAACTTTCACTCGACCATTTTGCAGAATTTAGCGCAGACGCGGCGGAACATGTATCTTCATGAGTGCTTTCCGGCTCCGGAGCAGAGAACTGTTTTTCAGCCATCAACGAAGTGGGTTGCCTCTGTTTTGGTTGTCCTTCAAGGAATAATGTTAACGTTGCTTACTTTTCTATTTGCCTATTTACTAATGTGGCGCTAGCTTGGTCAACTGGCATAAGTATTACTTCATTGATATTGACATGAGGCGGTCGCGTGGTGCAGAAAAGTATTACATCAGCGACATCATCTGGAGTCAACGGGGTTACTCCTTGGTAAACTTTCTTGGCGCGTTCGGTATCGCCGTGAAAACGCACATCACTAAATTCAGTTTCCACCATACCGGGGTCAACGGAAGTCACGCGTACAGAAGTGCCTAACAAATCTTGTTTTAAGCCTTCGGAAATTAATCTCACGGCAGCTTTCGTACCACAGTAGACGTTACCACCGGGATAAGCTTGGTGTCCGGCAATAGAACCTACATTGACCACATGGCCGCGATCGCGTTTTACCATACCAGGAACGACATAGCGGGTAAGGTAAAGCAAGCCTTTAATGTTGGTATCAATCATTTCTTCCCAGTCTTGAAAACTGCCTTCGTGTAACTTGTCTAAACCGCGACTCAGACCAGCGTTGTTAATCAAGATGTCGATTTCAGACCAAGCAGTCGGTAGGTTAGAGATGGCAGATTCAACAGCGGCGCGATCGCGCACATCTAACTGTAATAAATAAACTTCTGTCTCGAACTCTTTCTTAAGTTCCTCTGTTAGCTGCTGCAACCGTTCCAAACGTCGCGCCGCTAAAATCAGTTTTGTACCCGCACCAGCAAATATTTTGGCACAAGCAGTACCAATACCACTACTTGCACCAGTAATCAAAATAATTTGATTTTGCAAAGAAATCATTGTTAGTTAATTGTCAATTGTCAATTGTCAATTGTCCAACAATTCGGAACTCATCACTGATACAATCAAGCAAGTTAACTAAATTCTATTTCAACTGTTTTGATTTTAAGTAAAGATTTATAACTAACAATGCTAGCTAACAAAGTGAACAATCATATTTCAAGGTTATCTCGTCAGTCTCCTTGGTTTATTATAATTATTTTTTTGATTCTCGGTTTAATAGGTATTCTCAACCATTCGATGTGGCGAGATGAACTAAATCCCTGGCTGATTGTCAGAGATAGTGAATCCTTTGGAGATTTAATTGCCAATATTCATTATGAAGGTCATCCTGTTTTATGGTATTTATCTCTGGCATTTTTGAGAGAAATTGCTGATACTCCCGTTATGATGCAACTTTTTCATATCGGTATTACAAGTGCAGCAGTCGCTCTTTTTTGCTTATATAGTCCTTTCAATCATCAACAAAAATTTATTTTTAGTTTTGGTTTTTTTCCTTTTTATGAATATTTTTTGATTTCTCGAAACTATGCATTTAGTCTGCTATTTATTTTTGCTTTTTGTGCAGTTTTTTCATCGAGAAAAACAACTTATGTGTACTTAGCAATTTTTCTGGGTTTATTGGCAAATAGTAATGCTTATGCTTTATTTGTATCATTTTCTTTATCATTGACTTTGCTAGTCGAATTTTGTTTTGATAAGGAACATCGCAAGCAGTATTTTAGCCACAGTCGAAAATATGACTTATTTTTAAGTATTGGAATTATCGCATTTTCTTTTCTTTTGGCGATTTATATTATTACTCCTCCATTAGATAGTTATCTTAGTGGTGGGTTAAAGAATGGATGGGTGATGCAATTAGATATCCGTTATTTGTTGAAAAGCATAGACAGATTATTTGCTAGTTATTTTTTGATCGTCCCACATAAAAGATGGCTGGATTTAATTATTTGTGCTTTAATTGCCCTATTTGTCTTTGTTTTAACCTTAATTAAGTTATCTAAAAAACCATTTCCGCTGTTTTTCTACATCATAGGAAATTCTGTAATACTTACATTTACATATTTGAAATTTTCAGGTAGTCCTCGACATTTTGGACATTTATATTTAGTTCTTATCGCAGCGTTGTGGCTGGGAAGTCATTATCAAGATTCTACCTTCTTAGCAAACAAATTTTCTATTCAACCAAAATCACTCGACCGTTTTCAAAAATGGCATCATATTGCCTTTATGTTAATTCTTTATGTCCAATTTTTAGGAGGAATTTACGGTTTTTCTAGAGACTTAATCGTACCATTCTCTGCTAGTCGTGAAACTGCTCATTACATTCAAGAATCACAATTAGAGAATGAATTTATTGTTGCCAGCCGAGATGCAACCATGGCTCCATTATCGGGTTATCTCAATCGCAAATTTTATTATCCTGAACTTCAAAGAATGGGAAGCTTTACCCTCTTTAGACAAGGTCGTACAGAAGTTGAGCAAGCTGAAATATTAAAACAAATTAGTTCTCTGTTAAAGAATCAAGAGGACACAAACAAAGTTTTACTGATTTTAAATAAAAAACTGAATTCCAACCGAGATGATTTAAAGATTATTCCTCTCAAGAATTTTGAGAGGGCATGGGTAGATAGCGAACGATACTATCTCTATTGGGTAGATGAAGCATGAAGGCTAAAATTTTATACTTCACACTTCACACTTCAGTTAACTACTGTTTAACTACTTGCAGGCGCTGAGTGACCATTGTGATGCCATTGCCTCGGAGGATGACGGCAGAAATCCATTGGCTACCGGGGGTAGATGGTGCGCGTCCTGTTTTAAAAAGTCCGCCAGATGTTAGTAATTGCAAGTCTACAGGTGTGGGGTTGAGATATTTGTTTGCTTGAACGGGTTCTTCTAGTGCCGTTCCCAGAAGAAAATCATCACCTAGTGGTTCGTTAACGATCGCATCAAAAGTATACTGCTGGCCGACTTTCACCTGCTGTGGTAATTTAAAATCAACTTGGGGTGGTTTACTACCAGATGTCAGGAGGGTACGTTCAGACAAAATATCTTGGCGGACGATTTTTGCACCTGAAATGCGCTGACGGGATGTAATCGTGGTATTTAAAGCCATATTATTACCATTAGTAGCAGGTAAACCAGTTATATTAGTTACCGTTTCAGCCACAATGGCATTACCCTCAGATTTCCACGATTGCAGCTGTGTACTGTATCGCAATTTGGGATACTGTTTCCATAGTGTAATTAAGGATTGTTCCAGCGTCTGGCGGTTTAATCCATCCCCATGAACGAAATTGGGGCTATAGAATTGCATCACCTTTTTGATATCGCCTTGGCTTGCTGATGCATCAATTTGTGCCAACAAGTTTTTCAGTTCAGCTGGTGCATTGTTGACACTGCGTTGAACAGGTTCCCCGGCTTGAACTAAGTGCTGTGGTGTAGTGGCTTGAGCAGATTGTAAGCCACTGGTTAAACCAAGTGTCAGGAGGGACACAATCATGCCGATGCCAGCAGAAAAATTTCGTTGGTGGGTTAGTAAAAAGGCAATAATGTTAGTCATTGGGTAAGAGTTTACTGATTTGAGTACAGAAGGCAAGGAAATTGTTTTATCTTAGTTAAGCTAGGCGCTAAACGGTAGAGGTTTGATGGCAAACGCACCGATAAAATTACTAATAGCTGCCAGTGGGACTGGTGGACACTTGTTTCCGGCGATCGCACTGGCACAAAAACTGCCAGATTATGAAATTGAATGGCTAGGCGTGCCCAATCGGCTAGAAACTCAACTGGTTCCCAAGCAGTATCCTATGAATACTATTGCAGTTGAAGGGTTTCAGCAAGGGTTTGGATTTTCGTCTGTGTTGATTTTGGGTAAACTCATTGGTTCGATTCTGCAAGTCCGGCGCATCTTGAAACAAGGGAATTTTCAAGGAGTATTCACCACGGGGGGTTATATCGCCGGGCCAGCAGTAATTGCGGCCCGTTCTCTCGGTTTACCTGTCGTTTTCCACGAGTCTAACGCTTTACCAGGTAAGGTAACTCGCTTTTTTGGCCCTTGGTGTACAGCGGTGGCGCTGGGATTTGAGGTAGCGGCTAAATATTTACCTCGTGCCAAAAATGTCTGTGTGGGTACTCCGGTGCGAGACTCTTTCAGAGAAGCTTCGCTAACGCAATTTCTGGATGAAGGAAGTGTAACGCTGGATTTAGCCATTCCTGATGGCGTGCCTTTAATTGTCGTCTTTGGTGGCAGTCAAGGTGCGGTTGCTGTCAACAAGTTGGTGCGCCAATCAGCGCCAGCTTGGTTTGAGGCTGGTGCTTATGTAGTCCATTTAACTGGCGATCGCGATCCCGATGCAGAGACTCTCAAGCATCCGCAATACATAGAGTTACCTTTTTACAACAATATGGCAGCACTGTTGCGACGAGCTACTTTAGCGATTAGTCGTTCTGGTGCGGGTAGTTTGACAGAATTAGCGGTGTGTGGAACGCCAGCGATTTTGATTCCTTATCCCTTTGCCGCTGAAGACCATCAATCTTACAACGCAGAAGTATTTAGCAAAGCTGGTGCGGCGATAACCTTTCAGCAATCGGAGTTAACGGCTGAGATTTTGCAAACTCAAGTTTTGAGTTTGTTGCAGTCACCAGAAGAGTTGGCAAAAATGGGGGAGAAAGCTAAGGCGATCGCAACTCCTGATAGTGCTGATAAATTAGCCTCTTTAGTGCGTGAGGTGGTGGAAAGATAAAAGACGAACCATACAAAAAAATCTGAGCATAAAATTCCAATTTATTAATTGATGGATTTTGAGTTTTACTCTGGCTTGGATATGATTTTTAGTAACCTTTTAAAGGCTCGCCGACAAAGAAAGCAATTAGGAATAGCTTCATGACAAGATTACTCTGGTATCCTCTCATGGCTTCTTTACTGCTAGGAGTAGCAAGTCACTCGGATATTAATCAAATTCCCCAAGACCATTTTGAAATGGAGCTAAATACCTCACAATTGTTTGCTAATTTAGAGAAGTTTACCACTGCGAATCTGGCTCAGGCTAACAGAGAGATTAATGAAAAGACGGCCCTCAACTTAGTTTGGAAACTGCCAGAAGTACAACGCAAGGCGAAAGAAATTGAAAGACTTTCTAAGGGTAGTATACGGGTTGCTGCGATCGTCGATGCTTCTCCTACGCTAGATGAACCTTACTACACAGTTCGAGTATTTGAAGATGAGCCAGACCACAATACAACAATTTATTGGTTTCGCGTCTTGAGTCCAAGCGGCAAAATTCAGGTTCTAGATATTCTAGAAAATAAATACATCACCCTAGAAGAATGGAAAGAACAATTAAAACGCTAATCTCTATTCAATAAATGATTGCGACAAATCCTTTGTTAGAGACGCGCCATGGTGCGTCTTTAAATTCTTTTTTTAAATTGGTATAAGTTAAAGCATGATTTGCAGATTTACCCCTGAAACCAATGTCTGAACAGAAGCCTCTAAGTCCTTGGAATTACAAACCTTGGTGGTGTCAGCCCTGGTCTATATTGCTCACAGGTATAACGCTGATTAGTGGTAGCTGGTTATTATTTAAAGCTATCTGGCTGACCATTTTGATTTCCATCCCTATACTAATTTGGATGGGCTTTTTTGTATTAATTTGGCCGCAACTTATAATTCGCAGTGGAATTTTAGAGTCGTATCAAAATCAACTGATGACCGATGACAGATGACTGTGAACTGCCAAAAACTTCAAACGGATAATTTGATCGAGTCCGGCTAATTACTTATTATTAATATCTCTTTGCGTCCCCGCGTTAGTCTAAACAATAAGTCTTCAACCGGACATGATATTATTTCTTGGAGTTCTCTAAAAGTTGGGCGCTAAGATTCTCTGTTTACCACTGTTTATCTTTGTTTGCGTAAAAATCTTTGATTTACTAATTCACCACTTGGCTACCGTGACTGCGGGGATCGTCTTGACTACTTGTTGGTGCAACCGGGGCGGAGAATTTGGAAACTTGTCCACTAGCTTGGGCATAGGGTAAGGACGAACCAGCAACCAAAGCCTCTAAGTTGTTTGCCATGACAATGCGGGGTTGATCGCCGATCGCTTGCGCTATGTTTTCCCCATTCTTAGCCAAAAATACAAAATGAGGAATGCCATCTACCCGATATTTCAGCATCTCTGGCAACCATTTAGTATTATCTACGTTCAGCATGACAAAATTTACCTTGTCAGCGTACTGCTTTTCTAATTGGGCAATATCTGGAGCCATCTTCTGGCAGACAGTACACCAGTTAGCATAAAATTCCACTATTGATGGTTTGCCGTTGTTGATAGCTACTTCTAGGGGTGTAGAGGCTTCATCTAACTGAGTCAGGGAAGCTGAAGTTGACTCAGTTCGCAGCCCCAAAACTAAGGCAACGCTGAGGGCGATCGCTACTATGGCAATTAAGAAATTTCTTACACGCGTCCCAACCTTGGATTCAGGCTTGTCGGGAGAATTAACTGGCGAATCTGTAGTCATAACAAATTTATTAAAACTTATTAAGCAATCTCCTCTTTAGTTTAACTGACCAAAGCTGTTCTCCTTGCTAAGGTTATAAGCTAATCAGCATTTACGTTGCATCTAGGTAACAGCCAGAACCAAAGCAGCAATTGTTAATATTCTCCTAACTCCCCACTCTCTCAAAGCTGTGAAAAAACGAGTCACCCTCACCTTCCCCAAACGCGCCATTCAAATGCCAGTCACTTACTTGCTGGCAAAAGAATTTAACGTAGCAGCAAGTATTATCCGCGCCCAAGTTGCCCCAAATCAAATTGGCAAACTAGTTTTAGAACTATCAGGAGACATCGATCAATTAGATGCGGCAATCGAATGGATGCGATCGCGGCATATCACTGTTTCCTCTACCCTAGGCGAAATAGCCATTGATGAAGATGTGTGCGTTCACTGTGGCTTGTGTACTGGTGTTTGTCCTACCGAAGCGCTGACTTTGCATCCAGAGACATACAAGTTAACATTCACGCGATCGCGTTGTATTGTTTGCGAACAATGTATTCCCACCTGTCCCGTACAGGCGATTTCCACCAATCTTTAAAACTCTACGTCATCTGTTACTAAATGAATGCTTTAGGAGAGATCAAGGGGACAACAGGGACGCGGGGAATAAGGGAGACAAGGGAGGGAAGAATTTACTTCCCCTACCCCTCACAAGTGTAGGTTTTTAATCAAGCAATGAGTAATGACTATAAAACTAACGCTCTAATCATCATTTCTTCTACCCCTACACCCTTACACCCTAAAACCAGGGTTTTAGGAACAAAACGTAAAAAACCTACACCTGTC
>NZ_JAVRBR020000094.1:0-44459 GCF_034531165.2 Dendronalium sp. ChiSLP03b
TTCGATGAATTGACGACCGCACTCAGCACAAATGTAGTTCTGTTTACCTCGCTGCTTACCATTTTTACGGATATGATTGGAATCACAACGTGGACATTTCATGGAGATTCACCCTCATTCATATTCTCATTATGCAACGCCGATTAGGCGATGCCTTCGGCGGGCTTTGCCTACGCAGACAGTTAAATCAAGGTACACAACCGCTAGTATATGTATGGCGATCGCTTTTGCAATCGCCATTCGTTACATCAATATATAGTCGCGCTACACAACGCCGGCTTATTGGTGTAGTTTAGTTAAAAAATCAGTTCGCTCTTCTAATGATTAAAACGACAAAATTAACCAGCGATGTCTTTACCGCTTTTGTAGGTCATAGGTCTAGGTTTCCTTTTGTTAAGTGCCTTTGCAGATTTCTTGGGAGGTTGAGGAGCGCGGCATGTTTCACAGTAAAGCGGTCGGGGACCAAAAGTTTCGCGTTGTGTAGGTTGCTCACACTGCTTGCAGATAAAGTTGAAGGTGCGAGTGTGAATCTGCCGCTGATGCGCTCTGACTGTGTACTCTTTGACGTTGATTACCTTACTTGGCATTGTCTACATTAATCGGGTTGTATTTATCGTTCTCTCTTGAATCTTAGCCTTGAACACAGTATTTTCAAGTGCTTAAGTACAACTAATCACATTGTTTTTGGTCAAATAATTTTCACAGTGGCTACGCCAAAATAACTTTCCTGTTCTTACTCTTGAATTCACAATAGTCAAATACTTCTTCAAGCATTTTATATTTCAAGCTTAACGAGTTTTTCTGTTCTGGCTGTTGACTTATTATTAAAACTCCTGATACCGCAAAGCGGTAATTCTGTGAAAAATATACACGAAAGGAGCAAACTGTCATGGAACTAAATTCTCTTAGCAACTTGGCAATTGAAACTATTGTCTGGGCATTTGTAACATTGATCGTATTTGATTTTATCGATGGACTTTTTAAACTCTGGCGCAATCAGACTAGACCAGGGGGAGCAATACCGCACTTCGAGCCTGTATCTAAAGAACAAGAGCAGATTGCTCTGTCGCCACAATTTGAGCAATTGCCTGACCCTTGGGAACTGGAGCCAAAACCACAACCTTTGACTGTCGAAACCCAATCAGTTGTACTGCCATTCCCTACATTAAGGCTGTTCCCATCAGCAGCCGAAGTACAACCGAAACTGCCCAAGACTGAAACCACCAAAACCAAATCCACCAAAACTACCAAAACTAATAAGCAAGCCAAACAAGCCCTGACTGAACCTCCTCGCAAGTTTCGCAAGAAAGCCGCTGCTTAAACCTAATCTTTTATTCTTTTATGAAGAACCAAATGAGCGCGATCGCACTACTGGATGGCGATCGCGCTCATTTGGCATTTGGAGAACAGTTAAGGCTACGCCAAGTTTTCGATGAACAATCAATATATATTAGTCATGGTAAGCCTTATCGCTACACAAGGAACGCTATTTGACCTGCAAACAGTTCTGGATTACGGGCAATCGATAGTCAATGTTGCCCAGGAACTAGCCAAATCACTTATTGCTCATCGACCTCTGTCTACAAAAACAATTCAGTCGCAGATGAATCGCTATTTCCTTGGTACTGCGGCAGAGGGTGCTTGGTCTTGGAAGGATGCTTACGAAGCAGTGGAAGTTTCACTTATCCTATATCTGCGACATACAGGATTACCACAAAATCCCCTCAAAGAACTGCAACAGCTAGAGTCACTTTGTCCTACCCATACCCGAAGAAGCGAGGAGCAGATTCAACTTCAACAGTTCTCAACACCGTTAGCGCTAGCTTATTTAGTGTCAAAAGCAGGACAAGTCAACAGCAACGATTTGGTGCTTGAGCCTAGTGCGGGAACTGGAATATTAGCCCAATTTGCCAAGCTAGGAGGTGCAAATCTCATGCTGAACGAATTGGCATCAGATAGAAGCAAGATTCTGCGTCGGCTCTTCGGTGGTGTTCCACTATTTTCTGTGAACGCGGAACAAATTAACGATTATTTGGCAGGGCAAACCAAGCCCTCGGTGGTGTTGATGAACCCGCCATTCTCGTCGTCCCCGAAGGTAAGCCATCGCAATCCCTACGCAACACCCCGGCACATCAACTCGGCATTGCAAAGGTTGTGCGATGGTGGACGGCTGGTAACAATCAGTGCTAACTGGTTCTCTCCCAATAATCCCACTTGGCGAGACACTTTTGTTAAGTGGCAGGAATTTGCCAGTGTGGTGCTTTCGGTTGGGGTCAGTGGTCAAGCTTACGCCAAGCATGGGACAACGATGGAAACCAGGATTACGGTGATTGACAAGGTTCTGGCTGATAACAGGAGCGTTATCCCTTGTATTGCGGAAACTTTGGATTTGCATGAAATACTAGCACTGATTGAGAAGTTGCCGGGGCGTTCGTCTTTGACGTTGCCGCAGGCATCGCAGTGGCAATCCGCACCTGTCAAAGCTGCGGCGGCGGAGGTTGTTAAATTGCCCAAACGTACCATAGTAACTGAACCAGAACCAGTTTCCGAGATTCTAGATGTTGTCATTTTGAAATATGAGGTAATCGCGTGGACTGCGACTGAAGGGCTAAAGGATGCGCTCTATGAAAGTTACAGACCACAACGAATCCGCATCAAGGATGCCTTACCTCATCCCTCATTGCTTTGTGAAAGTGCGGCTTTGGCTTTGGTGTCACCACCAGCCCCAACTTACAAACCGCATCTCCCTCGAAACATCGTTACACAGGGCTTGTTGTCATCAGCACAACTTGAAAGCGTGATTTACGCCGGACAGGCACACTCAGAATTTCTGTCTGGTTCTTATTTAGTAGATGACTCTTTTAACAATGTAACAGTCGCAGCAAACAACTCAGAAAATGCCGTCAGGTTCCGTCGCGGATGGTTTCTCGGTGATGGTACTGGTTGTGGGAAGGGTAGACAAATTGCGGGAATCGTTCTAGACAATTGGTGTCAGGGGCGGCGAAAAGCAATCTGGGTATCAAAAAGTTCTGCTCTAATTGAGGATGCCCGTAGAGATTGGTGTGCGCTAGGTGGTAGTGAAAAGGACATTATTGACCTAAGTAATATCAAGCTTGGCGATCCTATACCTTTCACCCAAGGAATTTTATTCTGCACCTACTCAACTTTACGATCGCAAAAGAGCGGTAAAAGCCGACTCAAGCAAATCATTGATTGGGCTGGCAAGAACTTTGAGGGGGCAGTCGCCTTTGACGAGTGTCACTCGATGGGCAACGCGATGGCAGTTGAGGGTACACTTGGCATGGTCAAAGCATCCCAGCAGGGTATTGTCGGGCTGAGGCTACAAAACGCACTTCCAAGAGCCAGGGTTGTCTATGTCTCTGCTACCGGAGCCACTAAAGTCTCCAACTTGTCCTATGCGAACCGTTTGGGACTCTGGCAGACTGGGGATTTCCCGTTTAGTTCGCGTGAGGATTTCGTTGAGTCCATCTCTGTTGGTGGTATTGCGGCAATGGAAGTTGTTGCTAGGGATCTTAAGGCATTGGGACTGTATCTGGCGCGATCGCTTTCCTTCGATGGAGTAGAATACGACACGTTAGAAATTGAACTCACATTTACTCAAGAACGAGTATATGACAATTACGCTGATGCTTTCAGTATTATCCACTGCAACTTACACAAAGCGTTAGAGGCTTGTAATATCACTGGCTCAAAGACTTATAACAGGGCTGCTAAAATGTCAGCGATGTCTCAGTTCGAGAGCCACAAACAACGTTTCTTCAATCATCTGCTTACGGGAATGAAATGCCCACAGTTAATTAAGGCGATTGAGCAGGACATCGCCCAAGGTCAAGCTGTTGTAGTCCAGATAGTCTCCACAAATGAAGAGTTACTCAAGCGGCGGCTCAATGAAGTTCCACAAGACGAGTGGAAGAACTTAAACCTTGATTTAACACCACGAGAATATTTGATGGACTACCTCATGAGTGCATTCCCCATTTATCTCCATGAAATTCACTCAGGTGAAGACGGTGAAGAACGCTCCCTCCCAGTCTTTGATGCCGATGGTTCTCCCATTGTTTCAACCGAAGCTGTGGCTTTACGTTCGGCGTTAGTTGACCGCTTGGCAAGCCTTGACCCAATCCCTGGAGCTTTGGAGCAACTCTTGTGGCATTTTGGTCATAAGCAAGTAGCTGAGGTAACAGGTCGTAGCAAGCGGGTCTTGAAGGATGATGATGGTCGCTTGTTTGTTGATTCACGGAGTAGTGGGGCGAATATTGCTGAAACTGCTGCATTTATGAACTCAGACAAGCAAATCCTCATCTTTAGCGATGCAGGCGGCACGGGTAGAAGTTACCATGCTGATTTGAATGCGGTCAACCGTAGAAGGCGATCGCACTACCTTTTAGAGGCCGGGTGGCAAGCAGATAATGCAATACAAGCGCTTGGGCGCTCTCACAGAACTAATCAGGCTTCTGCACCCATTTTCAGACCTGTCACTACCAACGTCAGAGGTGAGCGTCGATTTATCTCTACCATTGCTCGAAGATTGGATAGTCTTGGCGCTCTCACACGGGGACAACGGCAAACGGGTGGTAATGGCATATTTGATACTAAGGATAACTTAGAATCTCAGTATGCCGAACACGCTCTTTATGAATTATTCAGGCAGATTTTCCAAGGGAGGTTTGCTGAAGTTCCTTTAGGGACATTTGAGCAAATGACTGGTTTATCGCTGACTTCCCATGAGGGTGGTATGAAAATCGACCTCCCACCACTGCGGCAGTTCCTCAATCGTCTGCTGGCTCTGAAAATTGGAATGCAGAATGTAATCTTCGAGCGTTTTGAGTTGCTTCTAAGTCAACAGATTGAGACTGCGATCGCGGCTGGGGTGTTTGAAGTGGGTGTTGAAACACTTCGGGCAGAACGGTTCACGGTTGCAAGTTGTGAGGCAGTTTACACTCACCCTGGCACTGGTAGCGTGACCAATTATCTGAAGATTGAGCGCATTCAGAAGAACAACATTAGATCGGCTGATGAGATGGTTGAGTTTGCTAGTCAACATCAGGGGAGATTCATGGTAAATACCAAGTCACAGAATGCGGCGGTATCAATCCCTACTCATAGCACGTTCGACTCTGAGGGTGGTGTTGTAGCAAGAGTTTTGCTAATTCGACCACAGAAAGAAACCCGTGTACCAGTCAAGGATCTGGAGTCATCAACTTGGCGACAGGTTTCGCCTGATACGTTTGTTGCAGCGTGGTCAAAGGAAATCTCGGATTTGCCCAGATTCACCACTGACTATTTGCACTTAGTTAGTGGGATACTGCTGCCAATCTGGAAAATCCTGCCGCAGTCCAGCAGTCGGGTCTTCCGATTGCAAACTTCGGATGGGCAGAAGATTCTCGGTCGGGTAGTTCATGCTTGTAACATCCAAACTGTGCGAGAGCAACTCGGTCTGAAGAACCAGTTGTTAAGTCCCACAGAACTTGTTTCGCTGGTGCTGAACGAGAGATATACACAGCAATTACCCGGTGGCATAACCTTACGGCGGTCTAGAGTTGCTGGTGAAGCTCGTCTAGAACTTGTCAATGCCCTCTCGTTGGTTGACAAGCTGGTGGCTGTCGGCTGCTTTACTGAGATCATCGACTGGCGCAAGCGAGTCTTTGTGCCAACCGGCGATCGCTCTGCTGGTGTACTAGCGGCGGTGATCGGGATTCTTGTGTAATGAGAGCAAAGCGATGTGGTTTTTACCCATCGCTTTGTTTTTCTAAAATTTTAGTATGTAATCGCACTCCAGCTAAGTCACAAGAATACAGGCACATCTATTGGTAGACTGAGATTGTAGCAATCTCAACCAATACCGGATCAATTGCGCTGCCACCACTAAAGATTAATAGGCAAAACATAGCATAGGGCAACAATGCAGAAACTCCTTTTTAGTGATCGAGATAGTTTTCAAGCACAAGCCCTATTTCTTGGTAAGAAGATTGATCTACAGAAATTGGAAAATTATGATTGCTTGGCAACTATGCCCGTAATGGTGAAAGTAGGTGAGTGCGGTTGTGCTGTACTGCTGGGCTATGGTGTAGTGGTTCTGTTTAACCTTGAGCCTGTAGAAAAGACAGCCTTCTTGAGGGGGCTATCGTCTCTAGTTCATGACTCATTTAGCCACCCTGAGACAGAAGAAGTCGAAGTTCATCTCAACGTTGTTGAGAGTGAGCGAGTCAAGGAAGGAAAAATTTTTCTGCGTGAATTGAGTGTAGAACGCTTGCAGATTGTGGCTGATATTCTAGCCAAAAGTGTTGTGCTGTCTCATTATGAAATTAGTATCGCCGCAGTATTCGATCAAATTGAACCGTTTGCTGCTAGTCTCCAGCGTGAAAACAGAAGTCGGCGGCAGAGTCGGGAATTACTGCGTCAACTAGGAACTACGTTGTTAGTTCAACATAAGATAGTCGGTCGAGTCGAGATTATCGATAAGCCAGAGTTGCTCTGGGAATCCCCACAGTTAGAAAACTTATATCTGCGCTTGGAGGATGAATACGAAATTCGTGAGCGTCACAATGCCTTGGAACGCAAACTAGAGCTAATTACCCAAACCGCACAAACGGTACTGGAGTTCATGCAGCATAGTAGTAGCCAACGAGTAGAGTGGTATGTCGTGATTTTGATTGTGGTGGAAATTCTGCTGTCACTGTACGATATTATTTTCAAACGCTGAAAACTTACTTAATACAGCTTTACGTTTTCCAAGCGTGTGATTCGGTTCAGGATTCTGTACTCTGGATCAATATGCACTGCACTCCTGGGCTAAGAAAACTATGCCAAAAAATTGGGCTTTGAAAGTAGACCAGTTTTTCAATGCAAATCCCAACTGCATTATCGCTACCGTTCACGTAGATAGCTTCCCCGCCGACCTGCCGCTAGAGCCGAATATTCGGGAGCCGAACCGCAAAAGCTCAACGTACAGACAAATCTTCGACTCATTGACAACCGAACCCGAAAAATTCTTCTCAAGGCATAGTGGAATCGTACTGTGTGCTAATAAGGTCAAGCCCAACAGCAAAAAGACGCAGCTAGAACTAGAAATACTTGAGGCACAGGAGGGCGGTAGCGATGGCATCATTAACGGTGGGCATACGGTTTTAGCTTTTCAACAGGCCAGAGAATACAAGTACGACTTAAGTGAAGCCAGAGTCCAAGTTACAATTCACATTGGGCTAAGTGAGGATGACGCTCTAGACATCGCCCTGGCTTCCAATACATCTGCCCCGGTGGATGCGCGTTCTAAAGTTAACGCCAGGGGTGACTACAAATTCATCAAACAGTTTTTAGCACAAAGAGAGCGCGAACAAGAAACAAAATTCCGCATTGCCTATTACCAAAACCAAAGCGGTGCGCCAAAAAGCCCCCAGTGCAATGTCAACCATTTGATTAAGTTGATGAACTGCCTGGACAGGAATAAATACAACCCAGACTCTAAAAGCAGAACCAAGCACCCCCCGGTGCAGGGCAAACGCACGTAAAACCTGAAACCCTTGCGGGACAAGGATATTGATGAAAAAAGAGACTCAATTATAAAACGCCCAAACCCTTGCCATTAAAGGATTCTTATACTTTAGATGCGTTTGCCCTGCCCCCCGGTGAGCAACACACCGTCCTTGAGTGAGGCGGAAAGGCAAAGGTTGTCGAAACTGTTGCCACTACTGCCCAAAGGTTTGTGGATTGAACAAAGGCTGTTTCAGATAATAGAAGAACATATCACCAAGCCCAAAAAAAAGGGAGTAGTTGACCTCGCATCAATCGACCCGCGCAAGAATACGTTGCTACCCGATAGCAGGTATTCATTTGGTTTTGCTGCACCTGCGGATATTGCCATGCCAATTGTCGCCGCTTATCGGGTGTTTTTAGATGAGAACTACAACTGGATAATTCCTTTTGATGAGTTTGCCCAAGATTTTCTGCAACACCTGTGGAATAACTATTACAAGAAGTACTTGGTGTCGGAGAAACTGGCCGGAAACACAGTTGGAAGTAAAATCTGCCGCAATCCTGTGATTTGGGATAACCTTTATGTTTCAGCGCAAAGCTACCTGAATCAGCAGTTGATGAAAATGGTTAGTTCAAACACCAAGCGCGAAGAATTGAAGCTAGTGAATTAGCTTTAAAAACTAATAGTTAATTAATGCCTAAAAACCCTCTGTCAAATGATTTAAATGTTTAGTATTTTTTATGGTACTTAAGACTGAGGGAATTACAGAGCTAGGTTTCTAAACTGATACTTGTATTTTTGTTAAGGTACAGAAATCGGATTCTCTTATGGCAACCAAAACAGAAAATCAAAGCAATCAAGAAGCTACCAATGAAGCATCTCAAACAATCAATGATAATTGGCAGCAAAAGCTAGAAGAATTACAATCTACGCTCAGTGGTGATTTATCTACCTTATCAAGTGAAGATGCTACCGGCTTAATTGATGAATGGTATAACTTCTTGCACAAGGCTAAAGAACCAGAAGTCAAAGAAATTGCTAATCAATTAAAACAACTTAAACAGCATCTCAAGAGTAATAAAGCTACTGGGCATGACATTAGCGAAGTGTTGATAGAAATTGGTGAGCAAACAGCTAACTTTGCATCTGATGCAGAAAAAGATATCAGAACTCCTGTACGGAGATTGGGCAAACAATTAACTAAAGTTGGCAACTCTTTAGGTAAAGCCGAAGAACATGAAGAGATTGAAGAAATCGACTCTGTAATCGAGACTTTTGAAGAAGATTTAACTCAAGTTGAGACTGATGTAGCATTAGGCTCTATCGATAAGTGGTACAATTTGCTGCACAAATCAGATAACGAAAGTTTGCAAGAGATTGCTAATGGGTTGAAACAACTCAAGCAGGTCTTAAAGCACAAAAATCCTAAATCTTCTGATATTAGCCCTATCTTAGAAAAGCTAGGAGAACAAACAACTACTGTAGGGCAAGAAGCAAAAAGAGGCTTTAAAGGCCCGCTTCAGAGACTAGGTAAGTTATTATCTAGAACTGGCAAATCTTTGTCCGAATAACAGCTTTAACATTAATATTCGGAACGTAATTGGATGAGCGTGTTAAAGTTGTGGTTTGCTTTACTAGCTATCTAATTTTTCGTAAAAGTTAGTGATTGTAGGCTACAGCTTTAACACTATTAAGTGGCTCACCACTGGTTACACTTGTAATCGCTCGTTTGACTTCATCAATTCACAATTAGATTTAAAATAGGAAATCGCAACACTGAATTTATAGCAGCGATATGGTGCGAATCTTATACTACACGCAGCGATCGCCTTACGCTCGTAAAGTGAGAATTGTCATAGGCCACTTTGCAAGCCGCCACAAATACAGCTTCCGGTGATTTAACCTCCTTCCAAGTTCGGAGTGCCTCCTTCAAATACGCGATGTCTGCGACAAGCTGAAGCAGAGCGTCTACGCCCCTGGTACATTTTCCCAGTACCGCCTGACTGTACGTTGAATCTCTGCATTGAGTCGAAACTGTGGAGTACAAGAGACATTTCCAATAACTATCAAAGCCTTTATGTGACTAGCTTTTAGGGTGCAAATGCAAGCATTGCGAATCAACTAGTCTATATGAGCAAATAAGGGTTTGAGATATTTATTGTAGAGAACAAGACCAAAATATATGGTGATGTGCATTAATTTTAGCTCAGGCGAACGCGTGGATTTCTGGTGGTAATATAAGTGCCCCAATTCGGAATCTTACGAGTCCACAAATTGTCAAAATTACTTGTTCATACTTTTTCGGATTTAACCGAAATCTTTCTTGAACAACTCGAAATATTTTTACTGAACGGATTCGGTGTTCAAAAAATACTCGTTTGGACGAAAACTCCTGATTTTGTTTTTTCTGGTCAATTGTTAACTTTCCTTTTCTCGGTGTTTTAATTGGAGTATCAATTAAATCTTCTCCTAGATATCCTAAGTCTCCCTGAAATTTTTGTTGTGGGTCAAAGTTATCACGGTTTTCTCGGAATAAAGTTATATCACTTTTTGGTCCCGGTTCTCCTGCCACAACATCAACGATATCGCTGCCATTAGGCAAGATAATTATCTGACTTTTAAATGTATGTTTACTTGCTTTACCTGAGTAATATTCCTCTTGCTTTTTATTATCTCCAGGTCTTTCTCTCACTTGCTCATAGCTATCTACAATTAATTCATAATCTGTGAGTATCTCTTTAACTACTTGATAGTCAGATTCTTTTTTTTTACTTGTTCAATTAAACTGGATGGTAACAATTCTCTCAAGAGTGGCAACCAATAGTTAAATGTGTCATTTGCTGTAGACTCGCTCACTCCAAACTGGATACCCCAAAGTTGAAAGGTTGTCATATGCCTCAGATATACTAAGGTTAAAATTATTTGTTCAGTTATAGATAGTTTTGGTTTACGACCTCCACCACCAGTAATAATTCTAACTTGATTGGATTCTAACAACGCTTGTTTCTTATGGTGTAACTGCTCCGCATTTTGGATTAATTGTTGTAACTGTTCATACTCCACACCAATTAACCGCTTTGTTTCTTTCGGATTCTCCTCAATGTGATTCAGTATGTCACTCATATTTTAGTGTTAAAAAACTTCTCATGATGTTCTTTTACCACAAAATATACTATTTTGGAGATGTCTAATGTTGAATAGTTAAACCACCATCTAAAACTAATGAATGTCCAATAACAAAATTAGATGAATCTGAACATAACCATAATACTGCTTGAGCAATTTCTTCTGGTGTACCTAATCGTTTTATCGGATATTGATTGCCATAATTATTTATTATTTCCTCACTTAAAGCTGACATTACCATAGGAGTTATAATAGTTCCTGGGCAAACAGCATTAATTCTAATACCATCTTTAGCGTATTGTACAGCTAAAGATTTAGTAAGTCCTAAAACTGCGTGTTTGCTAGTACAATAAAAATGAATATTATGTTGTGGTTTATTTTCTTGATAGTTTGTTGAATTAGCAGCAATTAATCCTCTAATAGAAGCATTATTCACAATTGCACCACCACCATTCTTACACATTTCCGGAATTTGATATTTCATACATAGCCAAACTCCTTTCAAATTAGTATTAATAATTTGATTCCAATTCTCTTCCGATTCATCTATATTGGCTTTTAGAATTCCAGGAGTTCCAGCATTATTAAAAGCATAATCTAAACGACCAAAAGTTTTAACTGTTTGGTTTATTAAATTTTTAACTTCTGTTTCTTGAGTAATATCTGTAGGGATAAAAATACTTGAACTACCTGCTTTTTCGATTAAATTAACAGTCTCTTCACCTTCTTTAATTCTCCTGCCAGCGATCGCTACTTTTGCTCCTTCCTCAGCAAAAGCTAATGCTGTAGCTTTGCCAATACCAGAATTACCTCCTGTAATCAGAACAACTTTGTCAGTAAATTGCTTCATGATTAAATAGTTTTACTTTTATTCAGAATTTAGTCCGATAATACTCACATTCCGCAGGTGCGATCGCTTTTGTAGCAGCTATATCACCTTTATTCTTGGTATGATGCAGCACTAACGAACCCTAAATAATAAACCATTATCATATCGCTTTGCAGCGCTTGAGGGTTTGTCTTTAGTTAAAACGAGCGCGGCAGGATTCGAACCTGCGACCAACGGATTAGAAATCCGTGGCTCTATCCACTGAGCTACGCGCCCAAGTTAAAACAGTGGCTCCCAAAGGAGTCATCCGTACAATTATACCGTTTTCCCTTACCAAGAAGCAAACGAAAATTGCAGATTCCTCAAAAGCAAGGCTAAGATCCAAGTCGCTAGTTAGTCGATGTACGCTAAAAACGAAGCAAATGGGCTATTCATTAGCTATATTATGTAGCCAATGGGTGGTTATTTGCATATTGTGGCTTACTATAGGGTAGCGATATAGAGCGATCGCCAGGCTTACTCTCATGACACGCTAGGTAATCGCACTCTTGGCGATACAGCCAAATCAGATTATAGATCGCATATCATAAAGCCCCTGTGAGGAGTTATTTGCTAGTGCCATGTTTATTCTCAAACGGCAGGATGTTGAAATATCGAGCATTCAGCACCCAAAAAGGGATCAGCAAGTGCCGATCCTCCATTATCAGGGGCAAACCTTTCGCTTGATTAGCGTCTTCAAAGCTGGCCAAGAAGAAGAAGCTAGAGCTTTGTGGAGAGAATTAACCGATAACCGAGGTAAAGCCTGTGTCTTGCTGGAGGAACCAGACCGCTTTAGCGTTTGGGGTAAAGTCCGCTTAGACCAACTAGGTAGTGACACGGGTGGTCATAGCAAAAATGGCATTTATGTTCAAGCCAGTCTTTTGCTGCTGCAAGCGATTTATATGGACATTGAAGAGTTTTTAGGCACTCGGCAAGCGTCATTATTTCAGAAAGATATTGCAGAAGTATTACGGCAACAGAAATTTCCGGAAGCATCGACCCCAGAAGCAGTTAAGCACTTGGTGACCACAATAAACCCCTTAGATGCAGCCAAACTTCCTCCTTGGCAAGAAAACCATGTGGTTAGCCTCTTGCAAGAACTGCATAAACTAGGGAAAACGTATTTTGGTAATGTCAACTTTGCCCATCAAGTCACTGATAGATTACAAGATATGGCAGAAGCAGAGCGATCGCTGTTTATGACTTGGCTAAATCAATCTTCACTGAGTAAACTGTGGCAATAGCATGGAAAGTGTTGGAAAAATAGCGGCTAATGGTAGTTGCTTTTGGCGTTTAATTGTGTAGCGCTGGACAAATAAACCGCTGACCACACAGTCCTGCACCTCAAAAAACCGCCAGAGTGCATTTACATAGTCAATTCCTATGAGTAGCTCGTCCAACAGTTCATACCGTTCTAAATCTCTGTTCACAAATCAGAACATCATACTGGCTAGCATTGGCTGGGGAGTGCTAGCGCTGTTATACTTTTTGTTATTTAGTGCCAAAGTTCCAGGGGCAGATGGCGTAGAAAGCCGTGCCGAGTGGTATGTAATTGGTACAAATATTTTTGAAGCGTTAGCTTATCTGGGTGCCGGTATTTTATGCTTGAGGAATTGGCGTAGCCCACAAATTGTCAGTAGCCGGAATGTTTGGCTTGCAATTGCCGTAGGTATGCTGTCTTATTTCCTGGGAGGGATATTTTTCGGCTATACGGAAATTGTTTTAAAAGAAGAACCAGATGTGTCTATTGGCGATGTATTTTTTGTACTGACTTATTTATCCCTTGGCGCAGGCATGATTTTAGCAGTGGCTTCCAGACGAATCAATCTAGAAAAATGGCAATGGCTAATTGTGTTGGCAATTGGACTATTCGGTAGTTTGTTGGCATGGTGGATTTCCATGCAACAGGCAACATCCACAGAACTTTTAGTCACTATTTTGAATTGGTTTTACGTAGTTAGCGATGTAGTTCTGTTGATTATTGCTACCACTCTACTGCTAGCCTTTTGGGGTGGACGAGTCGCTCAGTCTTGGCGAATGATTGCAGCGGCCGCGTTTTCGCTCTACATTGCAGATATGTGGTTTAAATATGCCCAAGGGCCCAATTATCAAAGTGGAGAGATACTAGAAGTGTTTTGGGTATTTAGTGGAGTGTTATTCGGGATGGGCGCTGTCCTAGAACATGACGCATCATTGAGCCGAAGTCGGCGGGAGCGTGGACGAAAACGAGCATAAAAAAGTTTTTTGGTATCTACCGTGAGAAAACTAACAGATTCTGACAAGCAAGAAATTCTTAAGTTATATCGAGAGACTGCTGAAACTACCTCAACTTTGGCAGAACGCTACGATGTGAGTAACTCGACGATTAGCCGCCTGCTCAAAAGTACTTTACCAGAAGACGAGTACGAATACCTCGTTTCTTTAAAGCGTGCTGCCAGAACTCCTGAAGGCAGGGCACAGGTAAGCTACGAGCAGTTACCTTTACTAACTCAGCCAGAGCCAAGCCCAGAACTTCCCAGCAGCGAAAGCCCTCGCTTGAAGTTGCCAGTGAAGCCGCAGGAACCAGTAGTAGAGGTACAAACCCAACCAGAAGAGGCTGAGGAAGATTTAACACCTGCAAATAGACGGGTGAAGCGGCGTTCTTCGGCGACAGAAAAACCAAAGCTCAGACCAGTAAAGCGATTAGAAATCGTAGAAGAAAAGCCGCCGGAAATAGTTAGTATCCCCAGTCCAATCTTAGAAGACGAACGTTCAGAGGCAACCGTGGTTGCCCAAATGCTAGTAGGTGAAGACTTGCTAGACGAGTCAGAGGATTTGGACGATTTAGAAGAGGACGATTTAGACGATTTAGACGAGGACTATGATGAGGAAGAAGACGATGACGACTATTTAGAGGAGCCAAGACCTTTAGTTACAAGACGCAGACTAGGTGAAATACCAGTACAAGTCTTGCCATTGTCAGCAGCCTCTTTGCCCAAGACTTGCTATTTGGTCATCGACCGTGCCTCGGAATTAATTACCCGACCACTCAGGGATTTTGGGGACTTAGGGCAAATTCCTAACCTCGAAACCCAGCAGAGAACTTTGCCAGTGTTTGATAACCACCGAGTGGCAAAGCGCTTTTCTACCAAGCGCGATCGCGTAATTAAAGTTCCCGATAGTAAAATGCTGCATAAGGCTCGTACTCATCTGCAAGCCAAGGGCATTACGCGGCTGTTAATTGATGGTCAGGTCTACTCGCTGTCTACAGTCTAAGATTGGGGACTGAAGATTAGGTATTAGGAAGAAAAACTAATTTAGTTAACTGAATTTCTTCCTAGTTCCCAGTCCCTTATTTGTAAACAGCAGTTACAAAACGTGTTGCTAAATTAACAATGTCTTGTTTGCGGGCAATTTGGTTAATCCATTCTTGGGGAATACTTTCTACACCGTAGTAAATTCCGGCTAACCCACCAGTAACCGCTGCGGTGGTATCTGTATCTCCACCTAAATTTACAGCCTTCAGTACTGCCTCAGAGTAGGATGAGCTAGTTAACAAACACCAAAGAGATGTCTCCAGGGTATCAATCACATAACCGCCAGAATTAATCTCCTCAACTGGCAGCTTGGAAATTTCACCATTGAATACTCTGCTGAAATAGGGCTTTTCTAAAATATATTCAACAGCAGAATAAAGGGATTGGATTTTATTTAGACCTTGTATGTAAGCTGCTTGGGGATTAGCTCCTTTTAGCAGTTCCTCAGCAATACTAATATAAATACCACAGGCCATTTGGGAGCGGAGATGAGCGTGGGTAATGCAAGAAACTTGATGCACCCGCGAAATCAATTCTGGAAAAGCCAAAGTTTTGTGACAGTAAGCCATTGGCAAAATTCTCATCAAAGAACCATTACCATTACTGTTTTCACCAGTACCCCCTGCTTTCAAGGGCGGAGTTCCTTGTTTCCAATTTACAATTGCCAGAAATGTAGTGTTACCGATGTCAAATACTTCGCCATGAGCTGTCCAGTAACCGTCGTTGTACCAGCGCCAAAAGGAACTTGCTATAGCATCCAGTGAAAATCCCTCACAAAGACTGTCTGCTAGGCAAAAAGTCAGCGAACTATCATCCGACCAAGTGCCAGCAGGAACATCCCAAGTTCCATAACCCAGCATCGATGTAACTGGAGATTTAACTCGTTCAGCGCGGCTAGTAAACTCCACTGGCACACCCAAAGCATCACCGACACATAAACCCATCAAACCAGACAACACCTTTGTAGTGGTTAGCATTATTCAATCAGCATGGAACTTTTCTATAAGTAATTTTACTGTTGAAAAGCCGCTATTAACCGCTTGCTATCATCATTAACAATAAACAGCAGCCGCAAAACGTCTTGCTAAGTTAATAATGTCCTGCTTGCGGGCAATTTGATTCATCCATTGTTGGGGAATACCTTCTACGCCGTAGTAAATTCCGGCTAACCCACCTGTAACGGCGGCGGTTGTATCTGTATGTCCGCCTAAATTTACAGCTTTCAGTACGGCTTCGGCGTAAGATGAGCTATTTAATAAACACCATAAGGATGCTTCTAGCGTATCAATTACATAGCCCTCAGAATTAATCTCTGCAACCGGCAACTGGGCAATTTCACCGCTGAAAACTCTGGCAAAATGCGGCGTTTCGGAAACGAAGTGAGGAATTGAATAAATTTTCTGGATGTTTTTTAACCCCTGGAAATAAGCTTCTTGGGGGTCAAACCCTTCCAGCAGAGCAACTGCGATACTAATATAAATGCCACAGGCCATTTGCGATCGCGCATGAGCATGGGTAATTGCAGAAACATCATGCACCCGCGAAATTAATTCGCTAAAAGTTAAGCTTTTATGACAGTAAGCCATCGGCAAAATTCTCATCAAAGAACCATTGCCGTTGCTCATTTCACTAGTTCCCCCTGCCTGTGAGGGTGGAACCCCCTGGTTAAGGCACATAATTACTGCATAAGTACTCTTCCCTATGCCAAATATTTCCCCACGGGGAGTCCAGTAAGCTGTCTTGTACCAGCGCCAAAAAGAATTAGCTATGACATCCAAAGAATAGCCTCTACAAAGACTTTGTGCCAAGCAGAAAGTTAACGAACTGTCATCTGACCAAGTTCCCGGCGGTTGATTCCATGTGCCATAGCCCAGCATCTTTGTCACTGGAGATTTAATTCGTTCAGCACGGCTAGTAAACTCTACTGGCACACCCAACGCATCACCGACACATAAACCCATCAAACCAGATAACGTTTTTGTAGCGGTTAGCATTATTCATTCTCCATGAAAATTGCTAAAACTTAACTTTATATATTTCTTCTGGAGTTTGTTGCCATATCTGTTACACCCCAATTAATTTTGAATTTTAGATTTTGGATTTTAGATTAAAAGTACTAACTTTAAGACTATTCAAAAAATTTCTATCGATACACTTATCCGAGTTGGGTTGTCATTAGAAGATTATGCCAGTAAACAAAGTGACTACTTTCAGTTAAATATCCCAAATAGCAAGATATAAGCATGTAAAGATTAAAGTTTATTTGGATAATATATAGCTGATATACCTATAATTCTCATGCATCAATAACGATAAGTATTTAACAGTTTTAAAAAAATATCTGGAACATTTTTATACGTTTTCCGACTTTGAATATAAAGTAAAACCTACAATTTTTTTCCAGATTATGAAAAGATTACTGAAGTCTTTGGTGACAATCTCTGCATTGTCTTCATGTGTTATTGCGCCTTTTCTTCTCAGTGCTGGTCAAGCTTCTGCTGAAACAAAAAAGGGTACTGATGCTAGTTATATTGGTGCTGGTGTTGCAGCTGGCGTTACCAATGGCGGACAAAATAACGATGCTGCAAACTTTGGTGGTAATCTCACCGGTCGCGTGAAATTAGGAAGTACACCATTTTCAGCACGCGGTAATGTCCTTTGGAACGATGAGACGAGTACTATCATCCCAGAAGTTTCCGTAGATGTGCCAATTGCTAAAAATACTAACGCTTTTGTAACTGGTGGTTACTCTTTTTTGGATAAAGATGGCTCATCAAGTCCCCTTGGTAATAGAGATGCTGTAGTGGTAGGTGCTGGTGTGGAATCAGAAGTTGCTAAAAACTTCCTCGTTTATACTAATGCCAAAGTCGGACTTCGTGCTTACCAAAATAGCCCTGCTTCTGCTATCAGCATCAATGGCGGTCTAGGTTATCGCTTTAAATAGATAGGCTAAGGAGTCAGAATTCAATAACCTGCTGACTCCTGACCTTAACTAAGTCCTAAATTCCTCTATACTGATTACTCAGCACTCAGAATTCTTTACTATCAAAGGCTGGTTTTGTTAAATGTTACATCATGGACAAAGCCAGCTTTTTGCCATGTTAAAATTAAATAATTCCTCATATTTCCGACCGGATTACCGGGAATCAATCAGCCGAAAGGGTGCTTCGGCGGTTACCGATGCCTTATTGAGAATACTATACAACTCTAATGGTTAAATCTGCTCCTCCTCCAATCGCCAGCCGTAAGCCTTCCAAAGTAGAAGGAATCAAAGAAAATAGTAATTTTTTACGTGAACCTGTAGCAACACAGATTCTTGAGGATACTACTCACTTTAGCGAAGATGCAATACAGATTCTCAAGTTTCATGGCTCCTACCAACAGGATAATCGCGACAATCGCGTTAAGGGGCAGGAGAAAGATTACCAGTTCATGCTACGGACAAAAAATCCTGGTGGATTTGTACCGCCACAATTGTACTTGGCTTTGGACAAGCTGGCTGATGAATATGGCAACCACACGTTGCGAGCAACCACTCGCCAAGGTTTCCAACTGCACGGGATTTTAAAGAAAAATCTCAAGACAGCAATTGCTACCATCATTAAAAATTTAGGTTCAACCTTGGGTGCTTGCGGCGATATCAACCGCAACGTGATGGCACCACCAGTTCCCTTTAAGAATCGCTCAGATTATCAATATGCCTGGGAATATGCCCAGAATATCGCTGATTTGCTGTCACCACAAACAGGTGCTTATTACGAAATTTGGCTGGATGGAGAAAAAGCCATTAGCGGTGAAGAAAACCCAGAGGTGAAAGCAGCAAGACAGCGCAATGACAATGGCACAGTCATCCATGACATTGAAGAACCGCTTTATGGCACTCATTATATGCCCCGCAAATTCAAAGTTTGTGTGACAGTGCCAGGGGATAATTCAATTGATTTGTATTCCCAAGACCTCACTTTGGTAGTAAATACGAACAATCAAGGGCAACTCGAAGGATTTAACATTTTTGCTGGTGGTGGCTTAGGTAGAACACACAATAAAGAAGAAACCTTTGCCAGACTGGCAGATCCAATTTGCTATGTAGCGAAGGAAGATATTTACGACCTAGTAAAAGCGATTGTTGCCACTCAGAGAGATTATGGCGATCGCACTGACCGCCGTCATGCCAGATTAAAATATTTAATCAATGATTGGGGTGTTGATAAGTTCCGCGCCAAAGTCGAAGAATATTTTGGCAAACCAGTCGCACCCTTCCAACCATTACCAGAGTTTAAATATCAAGATTTTTTGGGCTGGTACGAACAAGGCGATGGCAAGCTGTTTTTGGGCATTTCTGTTGATAATGGTCGAGTCAAGGACGAAGGCTCATTTCAGCTGAAAACCGCCTTGCGGGAAATTGTCGAGAAATTCAATTTGCCTATCCGCCTGACACCCCACCACAACGTCATTTTTTACGACATCGAACCAGACAATAAACAAGCCATTCAAGAAATTCTGAACCTTCGCGGCGTTGTTTGCGACCCAAATAAAATCGAACCTTTAGTGCGCTATGCAATGGCTTGCCCAGCTTTGCCTACTTGCGGCTTGGCAATCACTGAATCAGAACGAGCAATACCGGGGATTTTAGAGCAAATTCGCACACTTTTAGATAAAGTTGGTTTACAAGACGAACGTTTTGTGGTAAGAATGACAGGTTGCCCCAATGGCTGCGCTCGTCCTTACATGGCAGAACTGGGCTTTGTGGGTAGCGCTCCCGAATCTTACCAAGTTTGGCTGGGGGGTTCGCCAGATCAGACACGGCTGGCGCAACCTTACGTAGAACGGCTGCATCACAATGACTTAGATAGCTTCTTGGAGCCGATTTTTGTCTACTTTAAAAAGTCGAGAAAACCGGGGGAAAGCTTTGGTGATTTTTGCGATCGCGTTGGTTTTGATGCCATCCGTGAATTCGCAGCTCAGTACGAGCCGGAAACTGCCTCAGCAATTACCGAAGATACTCAAACTCAGGTGACGGCTTTGGTAGCCAAAATTATTACTGCTCCCAGTAGAGGACGGCATCGCATCAGTATTCACGATGATGTTTACAACAAATTGAAGGAAACTGCTGGCAGCCAAAGTAAACCCATGAGCGAATTGGTGAATGAAGCACTGAGAATCTACTTGAAAATGGATTAATACTAAGTTCAGTTAATTGCCCATAATCAAATAAATTACCCCACCCACTTTGCAGCATCCTCTTCTTGCCAAAGGGAGGGGTTTTTTAATCCGTTTAACTCACGTTAATAAAAGACTATAGTGATTAGTTTTAATCGACTTTTTGAAAGTGATATCTGCTTCTTTCGCTATCACTGCACTTATCACCACTACCAGGAACTATTTTAACGAGGACTGGTGTTTTATTGCGCGGCTCACCATCTTGAAAAGCAAGTGCATCTCCCGATGTTTTATCAGCTGGCAGCTTAATAGACTTAAGCTTTTCCAGTACACTTTGTCGAGAGGGATTTTTTGACTCTAAAATAGCTTGAATAAAAGCCAAAGTTGCATCATAACTAGCAGCAGTACGCCAACTAATCCCCTGTCCCCATTGGTTACAGGCTCTTTGTGCAAACTTTTTTGAATAGGATGCTTCAGGAGACCAGGGAATAGCTAAAACTAAGCCTTCAAGAGCTTCGTTACCTAGCTTTAAAGTATCTACACCATACAAAGCATCTCCTCCCAGCAAACGGAGATTTTTGCCTAAATACTTTGGAATTTTTTGTTGCTCACGAGCGCGAGCCATATTAATTACAGTGGAAATTAGCTCTATATTTGGAAAAAACACAGCCGCATGGGCTTCATCTTGAACTACACTAAGATACACTTCATAAGATGCATCCAATTTTGGATCTGCTAAATTTCTAGATCTGACAACTTTTCCACCTTTATTTTTAAATGCTTTTGTAAACGCTTGCATTAAGCTTTCACTATATATATCTTGGGCTTTATAGAAAATAACTACTCGCTTAATACCCTCTTTTAAGGCATAATTAGCTAACTCTATACCAGCTCACCTATCGCTGTTTTCATGCCGATGACAAAAGATATATGCTGAACAATAGCCTCTGCTTGAATATCTGAATAACAAGCGTTCAGCACTACGCAATTAACATGAACTGCTACTAATCTAAACAGTGCAGCTAATGCCCCAGGTGGTACTGGCTGTATTGTACCCAACTCATTTTCAAGGCAGATATCACCAGTATTTGTGCCATGCCCAGAAAAATGTACAATTTGAGGCTTAACGTCAAATATTGCTTGAGTCACATCCCCAGGACGTACACATTCCCTGGACTCTATCAGAAAATTTTCTCGTTGTTCGGAGAGCTGTAGCTTTTCTCGAATATCTCTTAGTTCGCGTCCTAAACGCAGCCTAGCAGTATCACTTGGTTCAGCCGTCAAAAACAGAATTCTAATTTGGTTATCGTTGCACATCCAAAAATTGTTCCCCAAGCTCCATAAATTACTAGCGTGATTTATTACTATAAAACTAGTTCAGTATACTTACGAGAAACTACTTAAGTGGTTTTATATAATTCTAATGTTTTTAGAAAAATATAAGAATATTTCATCTTGATTAAAGCCAATTTAGACAGCAAAAAATCATTCCAACCTGCAATAGGACGGAAAATCCCATGTCTCAACTGCAAAGAATTGCGATCGCACCCTCCCAACTGCAAAATCAGCAAATTTTGCTCACAAAAGAGCAACAACATTATCTAGGGCACGTGTTGCGTTTGCGTGAAGGCGATCGCTTTATTGCGATGGATGGTAAAGGAAAATGGTGGTTGGCACAGTTAGCAACAGAACAAGCGCGGGTTTTAGAAACACTTACAGTAGAAACCGAATTACCTGTATCAATTACGTTGATGGTAGCATTGCCCAAAGGCAACGCATTTGATGAAGTAGTCAGGTGTTGTACCGAATTAGGTGTAGCTTGTATTGCGCCAGTGTTGAGCGATCGCACCTTACTTAAGCCCAGTCCCCAAAAACTCGAACGTTGGCGACGCATTGCCACAGAAGCCGCCGAGCAATCAGAACGTTCTTTCGTACCAACAATTTTAGAACCTGTTGCTTTTAATGCTGTGACTGCTAACGTCACAACTCAGCGCTATATTTGTCAGGCTCGTGGTGAGTATCCCCATTTGAAGAATGTGATTAATCCTGCCTCTACAGAGATGATTATTGCTACCGGGCCGGAGGGGGGATGGACAGAAAAAGAAATTGAGAATGCGATCGCCACTGGATTCCAACCAGTTTCTCTGGGCCGTCGTATCCTGCGCGCAGTTACAGCACCAGTAGTAGCATTAACCCTAATTTCCGCAGGTTGTGAAGTATAAATGATTTATATCTCACGCAAAGATGCAGCATGAGATATTCTACTAGCCTGCGTTGAAAGTAAGCGATGATTGAACAAGTTGCCACCGCTTTTGAGCGTAAAGACTATTACACAGCTGCTAAATTACTCAAACAGCTACTAAATGAATCGCCAGACAATCCTTGGGTGCAATTTTATCTGGGAAGGCTGCATGAAGTATCCCAAAAGCATGAGGACGCGGAAAAAATATATCGGCAATTGCTGCAAAGTACGACTAATGCCAAGATATTGACACAAGCACGGCAAGGATTGCAACGACTGCAAGAAATTGAGCAAGAAGAAAGACAAAGAGCCATTGCCAAAGCAACAGTTGAACCCAGCGATATTGAAGTTGGGGTACTAGTCTTAGAACCTCTGAGTAACGAACTTAAAGCCATCGCTGCACCTAAATTTGCTCAGATTATGCAGCTAGATCCTTATACTGCAAGGCTAGTGCTACCAAGTCGTGGCTGGAGACTATACCGCACCGGACAAGTAGGAGAACTCAAATTTTATGGCACGCAGCTACAGAAAGCTGGAATTCCTTGCTTCTGGACGACGATAACAGCAATTCAGCAAATTCAAGTTTTTCAAGTCCAATATTTCTCAGAATCTGACCTCAAAGCAACTGTTATTTGCTGCAACGAAGCAAATCAACTTGGTTCCCTTACTTTTGAATGGTCAGAAGTCAAAGCGCGAGTTTTAGGACTACTGCCAATTTTTGAGGAAGTTGTAGATGTCGATGCCCATCATAAACTAGAACGCAAAACCAAAACCCAAGATTATATGCAATTTTATGATTTACATCTACCTAGCAGACGTTGCATTTTGCGACTTTATGACAACGGTTATGAATTCCAGCAAGGTATGGAGATTACTCCCCAAGCTAGCCAAAATACAATCAGAATCAATTGGAATGGCTTACTAAGCTGGATTGACCAACAATTGCCTAAAATTAAACTTTGGTCTGATTTTACTCCTTTTGCAGAGACAGTATTGGATCAAACAGAAATGCTCAGTCATATCCAGTCTCACATTCATCTGTTTCGTAGGGAACAGACTAATTGGGACCCAGCTTTTCATTTATATAGTGGACTGGTATTTGTCAATGCTGCTAGAGCAACCCTAAACGATTAATAAAATCCTTTCTTGTCTTGGCGTTCTTAGGGATTCATTAAAAAGTAATTTTTTTCAACAGGGAATTTAGTAATGAACTCCTAATACCCTTAATCTGGGCTATTTCCGTCACCAATTGTTGATTATGCTGACTAATTTCTTGAATTTCTGCGGGTAATTTAGAATCTGATTCTGCAAAAAAAACTCGCTTATCTAGATTCTCTGCAAATTCAGATTCTAACAAAATAACTAAATCGGTACTTTGAACACTTTTATCATCTTCATCATAAATTAGTTCTAGTTTAAGATGATAAATATAGGATGTATACAGCAAATATTGTGTTTTTATATTCCTAGATAATTGGTGATAATTTTCTGGTAAAGAAAAAGTAAATGTAAATCTATCTACATCATTACAACTGACACACTGAGAAATTTTAAAATCCTCAATATACACAATTTTTGGATTAGCATTTAAATAATTTTCTGCAAAAAGATTGATTGGTAAAGACAAATCAAAATTTGCAGGTGCTGGTAAAGGAACTTGATAATCATAACTAGGTAGAACAACTCTACTTCGCTGCATCGGCGCGGCAGCAGGTAGAGCAAAATTTTCCATATTTTTAGCTTCAGGTAAAAGCCAACTTTTCAGCAACCAGGAATTATAAAATAAAAATTTAGTATTTTTTAAAAAAGCAACTTGATTGCCAATATTACGAACTTTTAAGTCAATTACAGGAGAGTTAGCCGACCCTTCTAAGGAAACATCAACTATTTTGATTAAAGAATCACTAGTTAGCAAAGAAGTGTGAGACAAACTAGTTTTATAGTTAGCTTTGGCTAGCCAGTCAGCAACCTCTCTCCAGTCTTTTAAAGTATTAGAAGGTCGTTGAGTTAGTACTTCGATATAGCGATACAATCCTCTAGACAAGTCAACTCTCAGTCCCCTAACCTCTCGATTGATTGCAGCAGCTATTTCATTAGGACCATAACCACAAAGTAATCCTCGCAAACAAGTCTTTTCCAATTGTGTCAGTTGTTTGGGTTTACTAGCAATTTGCTGCTTGGCAGAGGTGAGATCTTGGTACAAGTTTGCTAAATCCCAGTCATTTTCAGCTTCTGCAAACGGTTGTGGAATTGATGTCATTTTCGGATGTATGAGTTTCTCTTCAAATCCTAACAAAGTAAAAATTCAGAATCCAGAATCCAGAAGTCATAATTTAGAAGACTTTGATATCCAAGCTTAATGATTTTAATAAAATCAAGTGTGGTATAGCTGCTTAATTTTCTAATCATTCTGGATTATGACTACTGATTCCTACATTTTTACCTAACAAAACTCCTAAGAGTGGTTAGGTTACAGTCATTGTTAATTTAGTTAGTCTAGTTTTGGGCTTAATAAAAAGGATAAATCTTAGCTATGAATATGACTACCCAAAACCAGCAGTTAGGAGGTTTGTATGTCCAATCCCCTCAAGGACAACAGCTAATCTTTCCGCTAAAGCATACGAAAGTTACAGCAAAAATTGCAGGTAACTTATCACGAGTAGAGGTAATACAAACCTTTGAAAATATATTCACGCAGCCTCTAGAAGCCATTTATGTGTTTCCGTTACCGGATGAGGCTGCGGTAGATGACATGGAAATAAAAATAGGTGTAAACATCATCAAAGGTAATATTAAAAAACGTGAAGAAGCGCAAAAAATCTATGAACAAGCAAAACAAGTAGGACGCACTGCCGGACTTCTAGAACAGGAACGAGACAATATATTTACCCAATCTCTCGCTAACATCAAACCTGGCGAACAAATTGATGTCACAATTCGTTACACTGATAGTTTAAAATTTGAGGCCGGAAATTACGAATTTGTTTTCCCGATGGTGGTAGGGCCAAGATATATTCCCGGAATGCTGATAGATAATAGCGGTGACACAGATAAAGTTCCTGATGCTTCCCGAATTACACCACCTGTAGTTCCACAAGGAATCCGCTCGCGTCACGATATTAATGTCACAGTAGAAATTGATGCAGGTATGCCAATTTCTGAGGTGGGTTCTCCCTCACATCAATTGAAAATTGAACGCTCAGGTCAAATCGTGCGGGTACAATTAGCTGGCGAAGACACGATTCCCAACAAAGATTTAATTCTTCGCTATCAAGTTTCCAGTCAAACAACTCAATCTACAGTACTAACCCAAGCCGACGATCGCGGCGGACATTTTGCAATTTACCTGATTCCAGCTTTAGAATATCGTACTGATGAAATTGTGCCCAAAGATGTGGTGTTCTTAGTGGATACTTCCGGTTCCCAATCTGGCAGTCCGTTGCAGCAGTGTCAAGAATTGATGCGGCGATTTATCAATGGGTTAAATCCTGACGATACTTTCACAATTCTCGATTTTTCTTATGATGTCAGGCAGTTGTCGCCTACACCTCTACCGAATACACCACAAAATCGTGCTAAGGCGATCGCTTACATTAACAATCTACAAGCTGCTGGCGGCACAGAAATGCTTAGTGGCATTCGTGCAGCCATAAATGTCCCAACCCCAATAGAAAGGTTACGGACAGTTATATTGTTAACCGATGGCTACATCGGCAACGAAAATGAGATTTTGGCAGAAGTACAAAAGCACCTACAACCAGGAAATCGCCTTTACAGTTTCGGTGCTGGTAGTTCTGTTAACCGTTTCTTATTAAATCGCATCGCCGAGATTGGACGGGGAAAATCCACAATTATTCGCCATGATGAACCGACACAAGCAGTTGCGGAAAAGTTTTACAGACAAATCAACAACCCCGTGCTAACGAATATTCAAATCTCTTGGCAAGGTGGTGGAGAATCGCCTGTGGTTTATCCAGGTACAGCGCCTGATTTATTCGTCGAACAACCATTAGTGTTATTTGGTCGCAAACAAGATAGAGCTAGTGGCAATCTGCAAATCTCTGGCATCGCTGCGGGCGGTAAACACTACGAAAAGACTTTTCACCTCATATTTGAGGAAACGGGAAATTCTGCTGTAGCGCAGTTATGGGGACGTTCCTGCATCAAAGACTTGATGAATCAAATGGTGAGTTTTGAAACTAAAGCTGGCGTAGAAGCAGTGACAGAAACTGCCCTAACTTATCAGTTGCTTTCCCAATACACTGCTTTTGTGGCTGTCAGTGATGATGTGCGCGTTGAACCAGGAAACGAATATTTATCCATGCAAGTGCCAGTAGAAATACCCGAAGCAGTTAGTTATCAAGGAGTTTTTGGCGGTAGTGTCATGCACCAAATGACACCTTTAATGCCACCAGCACCAGCCTCAGCACCTCCAGACTTTCTCCGGCAAAGGCCTAGATGCGATCGCGCAGCGTCTCAAAGAGAAGCAGCCGATGGCCAGACATCGCCCAAAACTAAAAAATTTGCTCTACCCCCTTCAACAGTTAAAGAAGTTGGTGAGATTTCAGCAGCACCAATTCAGCATCAATTGGAAGTTATCAGTGCCACTGGTTTAGATGAATCAGCAATTGCTGAACTAACTCAACACCTACAAAAACTAAACTTACCTTCTGGCTTTAGTGGTGAAATCGTCTTTGAGTTCACCATTAACAAAGGCCGGGTAGCACGGGTAATGTTATATGAGGAAGCCTCAACTCTGAAAGATACAGTTGTAGTGGAGATGATTAAGCGAGCGCTTTTGATTTGGAGAGTTCCCCCATCTGCTAGTGGCAAAGTTGTCTTAAGCTTGCGTATTCACTAGTTAGTAATGAAGAGACGCAAACCTTCGCGTCTCTTAATCTTGGGAGTAATGCAAAACTTTTGTTTGGTAAAGCGTGAACCACAATAGAGTGAGGAACAGAAACTACCCATAATGGTACGTTCCTAAAGTACCCTAAATTAGGATTTACAGATTAATTAATCCACATTCCTTAACCAGGGGTTTTTGCCTGACGTGCCATGTCAAGATAAGCACTCATATTTGCCCCAGGACGACGACGACCATTAGAGCTAGCAGCCGAAGGAGCAAGATATTTAGGTGCGAAGGTAGTTTCTTTGGGCTGCTCTTTGACTGCTTTGGCAGCTTTGGCATTTTTCCCAGGTTCAACTTTCAGACCTTCGGCAGTCTGAACTAGCTGAACATCAGCTGGTTTAGTCTTTTTACCTGCTTTTGCCTTAGCTTTAGTTGCAGCAGTTTTTGTTCCGTTTAACGAAGCTGGCTGGGATGAAGTTGGTGCATCTGATGTAACTGTATCTGCTACTTTCTTCGCACTTGATGTAACTGTCTCTGCTGCTTTTTTGGCGTTCGATGCAACTGTATCTGCTGCTTTTTGGGCGTTCGATGCTACCTCTTTAGCTGCCTCTTTAGCAGAATCTAGCAGATTCGCGTCGCGGCCTTCGTCTAATTCCAAGTAGTAGCCATTATCTTTTTTCTTACCAGGTAACAGCCCAGTAACAAAACCTACAATCCCATTGATTAAATTGGTAATTAACTTCTTGATAGAATCGAACATTAGAATTGCTCCTGCCTTTTATATCTGTAAATGTTTGCCGTAATATTAAGAACTACAGCAGAATGTCACATTTTTTTACGCCACGCTATTGCGGTGACCAGCTTTATAGGTTTGTACTAATCAACATTGTAGTAACACTACAGGGCAAATGTTATCAACTTTGCAAGCACTTGCAACCTGTATACACCGAGAATTAATTATTAAATTTTACTGTAACTCAGGGCAAGATTCTGAAAGTTTGCTTAATAAAAATTAACATTTTTTATTGAGCAAATACTTGTTTGTACTCAACCAGTAGGAGGAGTGTCACAGCTTGAATACAGGCGATCGCAGTACTCGGTTAAATTTTCTACAGACTTGATGCAGGCGAGTTTGGGAGATGAACACTGAAAATCAGCAGCGCAACCCTGTGTTACTGGTACATGGCATTGACGATACAGGAGCAGTTTTCTATCACATGACTGCTTACTTGAGGCAACTGGGATGGTCTGTACATACTATAGATTTAATGCCTAATAACGGTGATGTGGGTCTTGATGTATTGGCAAAGCAGGTAGCCGATTATGTTGCTGCCAACTTTACCATAGACCAACCGTTAGATTTGATCGGCTTCAGCATGGGAGGAATTGTCAGTCGTTACTATGTTCAGCGACTGGGAGGTATTAACCGCGTGCAACGGTTTATTACTATCTCTTCGCCTCATCATGGAACTATAATTGCCTATGCTTCCCAGCGTCCTGGTTGCTTGCAAATGCGCCCCAACAGCGCTTTTATTCAGGATTTAAATTCTGATGCTGCGATGTTAAGGCATCTGAATTTTACTTCTATATGGACACCTTACGATTTAATGATTGTCCCGACGAGAAGTTCGCAATTGCCCGTGGGAAAAGAAGTAATATTACCAGTGGCGCTGCACTCTTGGATGCTGACAGACTCAAGATGTATGACAACAGTAGCAGCAGCCTTGACAGAACCAATTAAGCCCTATCTCCAATTTGACTATATTCATAGCTGCCAAAAATCGCCTCTGGGTGGCGGTAATATTTGATTTCGATCAAGTTGTAAAAAGGATCTTCTAAAAAGAAAGTACGATGTTCTAAAGGAGAACCCACAAAGCGATTTTTCGGTTCTTCACGAAAAAAGAGCTGTTGCTGTTGTGCCTTTTCTAGCAAATCCTCCCAGTCTTGCTCTTGAGTAAAAATTAGTCCAAAGTGTCTAGGATAGATAGTGCGTTGGCGTGTCAAAGATTCTTTGGTAACGTGAGCTACTAATTGATGACCGTAGAGGTTGAGAATCAAAGCTAGAGGGGTTTCCCGACCAGGGATACAGCCCAATCCATCAACATAATATGCTTTTGTTTGGGCAATATCAGTGACCGGGAAAGCCAGATGAAATAAAGTTTGGCTCATAGCTGGTGTAGAGGAGATCGGTGGTTGATGTATTTACAATTTTAGAACTTACATACTGAGACGAAAAATCAAGGATTTGGGCAGGTATGTAATATTAATTCGTAATTCTTAATGACGCTCGCGGACTCGCGCTTCGCTGCGCTAACGTAATTTGTAATTAAATTTTGTTTGTAGTCAATCTGAATACAGTTTTATATAATCTCAGCTTATATCCTATTAACGATGTTTGCATCTAGTCATAGGGCTACCGTGTGTTTATTTACTCAGGTTTTCAAGCAATGACTAATCAACATCTTTGTGCAACTTTATTAAAATCTACTTATTGCCCAAAATTGAGTGCTGTGTTAGAGGAAGCAAGTTAAAGATAAAAGGTCAAGGGATAGTTCTTTGCTTTTGCCCTTAGCACTTTTCCCAATCCTAAGTCCCTAATCCTCAATCCCTGTGAAACACCCAAGTTCCAAAATTGGTTATTCTGATGATATTCAGGCAAAACTACTCGTGATTCATTGCTGATGTTATCTTTAATTGACTCTGCAAATCCTTGGTTAGTAGCGGTGGGATTGAACACAATTTTATTGGGTTTAGTTGGGATTGCTCCTAAAAAGCTGCTCACCCCAGCTGGATTATTTCACGCTTGGTTACTAGGCATACTGATTTGGGGAACTTTAGGTTGGCAAGGATATGTAGTGGTAATGTTCTATTTCTTGATTGGTTCTGGGGTGACACGCATCGGCATGGCACAAAAGGAAGCAGAAGGAATAGCTGAGAAACGTTCTGGGGCAAGAGGCCCTGAAAACGTCTGGGGTTCAGCTTTGACTGGGGCGTTGTGTGCTTTAGGGGTAGGGATAATCAATTCAGGATTTCTTTTACCCAATTCCCAGCCTCTAGTCCACAGTTTCCAATCCCTACTGTTGTTAGGCTACGTAGCAAGTTTTAGTACCAAACTTTCTGACACTTGTGCTAGCGAAGTGGGCAAAGCATACGGTAAAAGCACCTTTTTGATTACCACACTACAACCAGTACCCCGTGGTACAGAAGGGGCAATTAGTATTGAGGGAACTTTAGCTGGTGTAGGGGGTTCAATTGCGATCGCTTTAGTAGCTTGGGGAGTCGGTTTGATAAATTTCTTGGGGATAGTTTGGTGTGTATTGGCAGCCTTTATTGCCACTAATTTAGAAAGCGTAATTGGCGCAACACTGCAATCTAAATACACTTGGCTAACCAATGAAGTAGTCAATATTTTGAATACATTAATCGGTGCGATCGCAGCGATGCTACTTGCTTGGTTCTGGACAAGTACCATCGTCTAAATTACTTTCCTGATTTTCTGGAATCTAAAAGTATTTTTCAGCAACACACATATGATGTTGTTGCTGTGCTGCTATGCAACAGATAAGATGAGCGATTGCGCTTTTGCCATGAGAACGTCAGTTACAATGCTAAATTGTTTTATGTTAAGAATTGCTTGCTGACTAAGTTAGTGCTGTATATTTGATAGTTTATAAAAATTTAACTGTTTTTACTGGTTTAATTCATGGAATCTTTATCATTTTTAACCGTCGATGACCAGCCAATTTCTATTGACAAAGCAGTAAAATATCTGCAAGCCTCTGGAAAACTAGCACAATTCATTGGTGATATTCTCCGCCAGCACGTCATCGAGCAGGAAATACAAACACGAGACGATATTGAAATCAGTCCAGCTTTAACAGAACAAGCAATCATTGATTTTCGCCTCAAAAATCAACTAACTGACCCCCAAACTTTTCAAGAATGGTTAAAGAATAATGGCACAGATTACGTTACCTTTCACACATCAGTTGCTTTTAGCTTTAAGTTAGAAAAACTCAAGGCTTTGGTAACAGAACCAAAACTCCCAGAATATTTCGTAGAACGTAAGATTTTTTTAGATCGGGCGATCCTCTCGCGGATTGCTGTTGAGAACCGAGAACTGAGTGAAGAACTACAAACCCAAATCGAAGAAGGAGGTAGCTTTGAACAATTAGCTAAAGAGTATTCACTGGCAGAGGATCGCATTGTCAACGGCATGATGGGACCAATCAGTCGCGGAACAATGCCAGATAAACTCAGGGCTGCTATTGATGTAGCAACCCCCGGACAATTGGTAGGGCCAATTGAACTCGAAGGAAATTATAGTTTGTTTCGAGTCGAACAATTTCTGCCAGCGTCTTTAGAAGATACTCAACTCAAGCAAGCATTACAAAATGAATTATTTGAAAAATGGCTAGCAGAGAAAATTCAAAAGCTGACAGTCAAATTACAAGTGAGCTAAAACTTCTAAATAATGAATCTCTACAAGTAAACGTGCTAGCTGCTGTGCCGTGGAATCAGCCGCCTCTGTGCTGGTTGACTTCCGAACAACAAACTCGATTACAAAATCAGTTAGAAATTCGTCAATATCGTATAGGAGAAAAAATTTGGACAACCGCAACAGGAGGTTACCAGTTCTTCATCGTTGCTGGTAAGGTTCGCTTGCGGACGGAGGTTCGCAACTTCAAAGAACAAGATGTTGGCAAACCTTTAGCAGCCTTACAAGCAGGAGATTGGTTTGGGGACTTACAAAAGCTTTCTGTAGAGTTTAAGGCTGTAGCTGCCAGTAAAGAAGTAGTAGTAGTTTGTTGGAATACAGCACTGTGGGCAGAAATCTCCACACCACAAATTGAAGAGTTCTGGCAAGGTTCCCAAGAAGACGTGGGGATGCAGGGACAAGAAGACGCGGGAACGCGGGGACATAGAGACGCGAGGAGATGGACACAAGAGGACGTGGGAAAACAGGGACAAGAGAACGTGGAGAACGTACTAGATAAATTCTCCGCGTCTCCCTCTCTTTGCGTCCCCGCGTCTTCTGCTCCCTCCCCAGTAACATCAGGTTATCCTTTTATTGCTAGCTGGAATACAGCTGCTGCTTGTTTAACAATGGCGGCGCAACAGTTGGAAAATGCTGTGAAACTAGAATGGGTGCAACGTCAACTCAGGGGAGAACGCCCGAAACATCTTATAGAAGCAGCAGAAAAGTTAGGCTTGGTGTTGCGGCAGTTGCAAGTGAGTTGGGTTGATTTGCGGCAGTTATCATTTCCGGCTTTACTCCAATGGAAATCTGACTCTCGCTCGACACCTTCTTGGGTAGTGGCTTATGGAGTTAAAGGTTCTAGCCTAATTATCGCTAACCCTCTAAATCCCGATCGCACTTGCGAAAGTCTTCCCCAGTCGGTAGTTGAAGCGTCTTGGGATGGCAATCTCTGGCAAATAGAACTCATATCCAAGCAAGAAAAATTTAACCTCAGTTGGTTTACTCCAGCAGTTTGGAAGTACCGAAAATTGCTAGGAGAAGTATTGCTAGCATCTTTTACGTTGCAGCTTTTGGGGTTAGGTACACCGCTGATTACACAAGTCGTCATTGACAAAGTCATGGTGCAAGAGAGTTTGCCGACTCTTGATGTCATGGCGATCGCACTTTTATTGGTAGCTTTATTTGAAGCGATACTCGGAATTCTGCGGCTATTCATCTTTACCCACACAGCCCGGCGCTTGGATTTGAGCTTATCAGCACAACTATTTCGCCATCTGATGCGTCTGCCTTTAGCTTATTTTGAGTCACGGCGCGTTGGAGACACAGTAGCCAGAGTCCAAGAACTCGAACAAATCCGCTCCTTTCTTACAGGTACAGCATTAACCGTAATTTTAGACAGCTTCTTTGCCGTGGTTTACCTGGCATTGATGTTTTACTATAATATTGCGCTCACCTTTGTGGCTTTGGCAGTACTACCACTGTTTGCCACCTTGACAATAGTTGCTACACCAATTCTTCGCAATTGGCTAAACGAAACTTTTAACCGTAGTGCTGATAGTCAATCTTTTCTAGTTGAGACAGTCACGGGCATTCACTCAGTCAAAGCCCATGCAGCAGAACCAGTAGCCCGCGATCGCTGGGAAGGCTTATTTGCTCGCTTCATCCGTACCGGCTTCAAAGCTTCTACTACCTCCAACATTAGCAGTAATATTGGTGACTTTCTCACAAATCTTTCCGCCTTATTGATTCTATGGTTTGGTGCGAAGTTAGTTATAGAACAGAAACTCACAATCGGTCAGCTTGTAGCATTTCAAATGCTCTCTGGAAGAGTTACAGGGCCACTTCTGCGTTTAGTACAGTTGTGGCAAAATCTGCAACAAGTCCTACTTTCTGTAGACCGCATTGGAGACATTCTTAACGTTGCCCCAGAAGCTGAATCGGGAACTGGTTTAGTTTTACCACCCCTTAAAGGTCAAGTTACCTTCGAGCAAGTCTTTTTTCGCTACCAAGTGCATACCGAACCAGTACTGCGAGGCATTTCCTTTAACGTCGAACCAGGGCAGTTTGTAGGCATTGTCGGACGTAGTGGTTCTGGTAAAAGTACCCTCTCGAAGCTATTGCAACGCCTCTATCAAATAGAATCAGGACGTATCCTCATTGATGGTTTTGATATTAAAAGCGCCGATTTAGCTTCACTGCGACAACAAACTGGTGTAGTTCTCCAAGAAGACTTTTTATTCAACGGTTCCGTCTTGGAAAATATCACTCTCGGTAATCCAGACATCACAGCAGAGCAAGTAGTACAAGCTGCAAGACTAGCTGTAGCACATGACTTCATCAGTCAATTACCCTACGGTTACGAGACCAATGTTGGCGAACGCGGTACAGCTTTATCTGGGGGACAACGGCAACGCATTGCCCTTGCACGGTTGTTTCTTACCCAAGCACCGATTTTAGTGTTAGATGAAGCTACCAGCGCTTTGGATAGTGAAACTGAACAGCAAGTATTACAAAACTTGCAACAAATCTCCACTAACCGCACTGTGTTCCTGATTGCTCACCGCTTTGCCCCCCTCAAACGTGCGGATTTAATTTTAGTTTTAGAGCAAGGCATTATCGCTGAACGTGGTACTCACGCACAGTTGTTGCAACAAAAAGGATTGTACTGGTCGCTCTATCAACGGCAGCAAGCAAACATTTAATAGGTTTGACGAGCTAAAACATAGACGCTGGGCGAATGGAGCATAATTCCATTCGCCTGTTGAATTTTGCAAACTTGTCATACAACAGTATGAGAGATTTAGCGATCGCAAGTATCAGTAGAAAATTTAGTATTACTAAAGATGAAAAACTAGGGCAACTTAATAATAATTAATCATCCAAACTTAATATTATTTTAGGCAATTTCAGTTTGCAAAATATACAGAGAATCGTCCGGATGCCATTCTTTCCGTGTTACAGCATAATACACTACATCTGAGTTATAAAAGCGGGCATTTTTCTGATACTTCATCCCGACTTTCTGAATCACACGCACTGAAGCAACGTTTTGGGGATGAGCGATCGCTACTATCCGATCCAGCTTTACTTCTAAAAACCCATATTTCAAAGTAGCTATAGAAGCTTCTGTAGCTAGTCCCATTTGCCAATAAGATTTGTCAAAAACATAGCCAAGCTCAACTTCTGGTGTATTTTCCAAGAAACCCAGTCCACAGCGACCAATCATTTTGTCGCTATCTTTGTGTATAACTGCCCACATGCCAAAGTTGTTTTCTTGCCAATGTTGAATATGTTTGCGTAAACTTGCCTGTGTCTGTTCTCTGGTTCTGGGTGACAGATACCTCATAACTTCTGCATTGCTATAAAGGCGATATAGTACATCGAACTCTTCTAGAGTGAAATGTCTTAGTCGCAGTCTTGCGGTTTCTATCTCAGGCATGGTATTAAAGCAAAGGTGCGAATGTTACGTTGAAAAAACGTGTTTCTCCTATTGCAAAAATTAATATAATGCTCTTACTATGAGCGTTTACCAATCCGTCAAAAAATCTTACAGACAAGACCGTTGGCGTAACAATGACTGGCGGTTATTCCTGCGGTTAGTACCTTATACCCGCAAGAGTGGACGACTATTAGCACTAGCAGTGTTTCTACTTGTGCTGCTAGCACTAGCTAATGCGGTACAACCATTGTTAATTGGACAGGTTATTTCTTTAATTCGCAAGGAACCTAGTACATACGAGTTTCTCAAGAATCGTTCCTTGTGGCAAGGGCTAAATATACTCCAAGCAGCATTGCTCACCGCGATTATTATCAGACTGGTATTAACTGGTTTTCAAGGTTATTTACTTCAGAAAATAGGGCAACAAATCACAGCAGCAATTCGCCAAGACTTATTTCACCATGTCACATCTCTCGCAGTACGTTTTTTTGATCGGACACCTGTAGGTAAAATAATTACTAGACTAACCAGTGATGTGGAAGTCTTAGGAGATGTCTTTTCCACTGGGGCTATTGGCATCATATCTGATTTGTTCACCATGCTAGCGATCGCTAGCTTGATGTTTTCTATTCAATGGCAACTTGCTTGCTTGCTGCTATTAATGCTGTTACCAGTCACCTGGACGATTATTTACTTTCAGCAGCAATATCGTAAGGCAAACTACAAAGCCCGAGAAGAACTTTCTATTTTGAATTCTCAGCTACAAGAAAATATACTCGGTATTAATGTAGTGCAGTTGTTCCGACGAGAAAAATTTAACGCGGAAGTATTTCGGAACACTAACCAACGCTATACCCAAGTGGTGGATCAAACCATTTTTTATGATTCAGCCGTTTCAGCAACTCTAGAATGGATTGGCTTAATTGCCATTGCAGGTGTGCTGTGGATGGGTAGTGGATTACTTTTGGGCAAAAATCTCACTTTTGGTAATTTATCAGCATTCATTTTATATGCCCAGCAATTATTCGACCCTCTTCGGAATTTTGCTGAAAAATTTACTGTAATTCAAGCTGGGTTCACCGCTATGGAGCGCGTAAGTGATATTTTAGATGAACCAATCGAAATACGCGATCGCGCCAATCCACGCTTTTCCATATATGATGCGACATTCGGCTACATAGACGAGATTGAAGCAAATCTAGAATTGCAAGACCAGAATACTACCCCTGAATTGGGAGAAATTCGCTTTGAACACGTCTGGTTTGCTTACAAAGATGATGATTATGTGATTAAAGACTTGGATTTCATCATTCATCCGGGTGAAAAAGTAGCACTAGTAGGCCCCACTGGTGCGGGTAAAAGTTCCATTATTCGTCTTTTGTGCCGTCTCTACGAACCTACCCAAGGACGCATTTTAGTAGATGGTGTAGATATTCGCGAGTTACCCCAGGCAGAACTGCGACGCTATATGGCGGTAATTTTACAAGAAGGCTTTTTGTTTGCTGGCAACGTTAAAAGCAATATTACACTAGGCGATCGCTACAGCTTTGAGGAAATCCAAGAAGCAGCACAGAAAACAAACATCGATCGATTTATTGAACAATTGCCTTTAAGCTACGATACTCAACTGCGAGAACGAGGAACAAATCTTTCTAGTGGAGAAAAGCAACTTTTAGCTTTTGCCCGTGCAGCCATTCGCAATCCCCAAATTTTAGTACTTGATGAAGCAACCGCTAGCTTGGATGTGGGCACAGAAGCTTTAATTCAGCAGGCATTAAACCAGCTTTTGGCGGAACGTACTGCTATAATCATCGCCCACCGTTTGTCTACAATTCGTAATGTGGATCGAATTTTTGTGTTAAAACGAGGTGAATTAATAGAACAGGGAAGCCATGAGGAATTGTTGCAACAAGGGGGAATGTATGCAACTTTGCACAACTTGCAAATGTTAGGAACTTAGTTAATTTAGGATTGTGCTTTTCTGGAGATATTTTAGTATAAGTTAATAGAAATTAATTAAGAATACGTCTGTAGAATTATCTAATCAGGTTAGTAGTAGATGACAAACCCTTTCATTGACTATATATGCTATTTTGCTTCTAATTACTATAAGTTACGACTTTTTGAGAAGCCAGCCAAAGACTATCTACAGCATATTTCACGAATACCGATTTTTTGGTTGCATTGCAAGAACTTTTCACCTGTAGCGTTTTTGTTGCATCTTTAACAAGTTTAGCCTGGTAAGTGTAGAGACCAGAACTATCTTCAAAAGTTAACTCACTTAGGATGGTATTGTTGTCTAAACTTTGCTCAATAATTTTACCTACTGCTTTGTAAGCAAACCAATTCCATCCGTTAGCAAGAATTAGTTCTCTTTCTAAAATTTGCAGCGCAGGTGGTAAAATTCCCCAGCCTCTATAAACTTTATTTAAACATTGAATGTCACCAGTGCGAGTCAAAATTGACTGGAATGACTTTTGGTCGAGAATGCCATAATATCTTCCTTCTGGCAAGTCTATAGCTGTTGGTGCAAATCGATGTCCACCGAAGTGGCTAGATTTCCAAATCCGAATATTGCCCAAACATAAATCAGCAATAGTAGCGTTAGCATAAAAATAAAAAGGATTACCATATCTAGCACAGCAAAGATCGTGGCTACCGTGGGTACATACTAAAATATCTCTGGTTACACTTGTTTCTATTTCATACTCAGAAGTTCTGCCCAATAACCATTTTCTAACTACTGTAGCTACTAGTTCAATATTTGGTAGTTTAAACTCGTGCTTGCGATATCCGTTGCTTAATCCGTCTTGTCTTTGATAAATCAACAAAGTTGTCTGGTCTATCTTATGTGACGCATCATTTGCAATCAAAAGAAATCTTATTGGTAATTTAGCATGATGTACTTCTTGTACCAAAAGCTGTAAATTCTTTGGCACCCATTTGGAATTAAAAGTTTCTGAGAACCAGGGTGGAGGACATTCCACTAGAATATAAGCTTGATAATTAGTAGCACTACCAATAACATCCTCTCCTACTTGTTTTGCATAGTCAGAACAAAAAAAAGTATTCATTGCGCGTACTCATGAAATTGATATTCTAGGCAAAGGGAATAACAAATTGTAGTTGTGTTCTTGGCTACAATATCTTCGACTCAAAAAGGTAAAAAAGTATCCTTTTGCATTTCTTGGTTACAACAAGGTAGCCACTTTATAACATTATTTCCAATAAACGTCTTTCCGGTTAATAAAATCTCTAAGAAGGAGTCAGGCAATCTTTGGAGATAAACTTCCATAACTACAATAATAGATTTTTAAGAATATTGCTAATTATTCTCAATTAGTTCAAAAGTCAGGACAGCTAGCTCAAGGTTAGTTGTTCTCATACCCTAGATTTTCAGTGTGGGGATTTCATGAGCAAAGTCAGTAACTAATCATAGCTATTAGCAATAATGCACCAATATTAGTAAATCTGGTATCCACCTTGTGACCTCATCTAAGCTCCTGTAGGGTAGATTAGGAGTTCTTGAGGTTCATGCTTTGACTCTAACTGAAGTCAATAAGGAATGCAAGTATTTGATAATTTTTATGACTTTTGCTAATATATATTTCCCCTAGATGCTAATCAGATTAAAGTTTCCAAGTAGATAATCACTAAAAAACTTGTGGGAGTAGGCATTACTACTTTCAATATAATAGATAAGCTTTATCAATTAATTACAATTGTTGCGTATAGTTTGGTATCGGTATCTAAAGAGAGTAGCGGATATTGATGCATTTAGACTATTAACTATTTAATTAGATACGGTTATGGCTGTAGCTTATTTCCAATTTAATGCAGAGTTAAATGATTTTCTACCAAGACCTAAAAAACAGGTAAAAATATCATATTCTTTTACAGAAAGAGCCTCAATTAAAGATGTGATTGAATCTTTTGGTGTCCCCCATACAGAAGTTGATTGCATTAAAGTTAACGGTAAAAATGTGGATTTTACTTATATTGTCCAAGATGAAGACAATATCAATATCTATCCAATTTCTGCCACAAATTTAATTCAATCAAAAATCAACCTTCGACCAAAACGGCTCAACATTATCTCTTTTGTTCTAGATATTCATTTAGGAAAATTAGCGACATCTTTAAGATTGCTAGGCTTTGATACTTTATATCGCAATGACTATGAGGATGAGGAATTAGCAATTATCTCACACGAGCAATCAAGGATTCTTTTGACTCGCGATAAAGGTCTTTTAATGCGTAGTTTAGTTACCCATGGCTATTATGTCAGAAGTACGAACCCCCAGCAGCAAATAGTAGAAGTTCTGCGGCGCTTTGATTTGTTTAATGCAGTCTCACCGTTTCAACGATGTTTGCGTTGCAATGGATTATTAGAACCTATAGCTAAAGAATTTATTGTTCACCAACTACCAGAAACTGTACAATTGCAAATTGATGAATTTCATCGTTGTCAAGACTGCGGTCAAGTTTATTGGAAAGGTTCGCATTATGAACGTTTACAACAGTTTGTGGAATCGGTACTAAGTAATGGTAATTAGGTTTATGTGTATGTATTAATTAAAAATTATGGCATTAATCTTAGCACTGGATTTTGGCGGAACTAAGTTGGCAGCAGCAATAGCAAATCTTGGTTCTAGGGAATGGTTGCGTTATGAACGTCGCCTTTCACCAGCAAATACAGATGCTAAAACTGACTTAGAAATTATGCGATCGCTCATTTATTCTTTACTGCAAAACATAAAACCCACTGCTATTGGTGTCAGCTTTGGCGGACCAGTAGATGCTGTAACAGGGACGGTGCGACTATCCCATCATGTCGCCGGATGGGAAAATATTCCTCTCAAAAAGTTGCTAGAGCAAGAGTTTGGTATTCTTGCTAGTGTAGACAACGATGCCAATGTTGCGGCTTTAGGAGAACATCGCTTTGGTGCAGGGCAGGGATACGATAGCCTGTTTTATATCACCATTAGCACTGGCGTAGGTGGTGGTTGGATACTCAATGGCAAACCTTGGCGGGGTGCGTCAGGAATGGCTGGTGAAATTGGACACATAGTTGTAGATCCTGCTGGCCCAATATGTTTGTGTGGTAAGCAGGGGTGTGTGGAACGTTTCGCCTCAGGGCCTTACATGGCACAAGAGGTTAGGGAAAATTTATTGAAGGAACCAGATCAACTTCGAGGACAGCGAGGAAAAATATTGAGAGAGTTGGTGAATAATAATTTGGATTTAATTACAGGCAAAGTGGTAAGTGAAGCTGCGGCAAAAGGAGATGAAAGAGCAATAATTATTTTGCAGCGTAGTGCCTGGGCTTTAGGTATAGCTATTGGTAATGCTGCGAATCTAATTAATCCACAACGTTTTATTTTAGGTGGCAGCGTCACTAAATCAGGAGAAAATTGGTGGAATGTCGTACAAAAAACAGCGCGTGAGACAGCATTACCTGAAATTGATTTTGATATCGTGTCTGCTGCACTGGGAGATGATGCACCTCTGTGGGGTGCTGTAGCTTTGGCTGAATCAGGTTTATAAGTTGTTTCACAAAACTGAAGATTTGTTTTCTGTTGCTTGGATAAAAGTCTCAAACTGACCGTTGGGTGTCCATTGGATAGCCCCATCTCGCCCTGTGAAAAATAGTTTGGTCTGACTTTTACTCAGATCGGATAAAGTTTTGGAGTCAAGGTTGCTAGAAGAAGCGATCGCTACCTGTGGTTTTAATGCTATGACTAAATCTTTTAAAGAATCAGGAGTACACCACAGCACCTGCGGATTAGACAAACCAACCGTTTTAACTAGCTTTAACGCCTCTTGTGACTTGACATTTCCCACGATTAACCAACTTTGACCTAATATTTGCAACTGTAAAATTGGCTGGTCATTAACTAATTGTGCGACTACTGCACCAGTATTTACTGTTTGACCAATTGCTAAAGACTGATAGATTCCTTGCTGTTTTTGCAATACCTGTTGAATTGCTTGGTCGATAATAGTATTTTCTGTTTTATTAGAATAGGTATAAAAATTTTTAATTGGTAAATGTTGCAGTACTTCCAACCAAGCCTCACTTTCCTTACTTTGGAAACCACTAGCGATCGCCCAATCTATTTTGTTCACACCCTGCTGTTGTAAAAATGGTAAAATTGTAAAGCGTCCTATACCCTCATCTCCACTATTAATCAAAGTCAATTTTCCCCGGTCTTGAACAACTAACACTGGTTCTGCTCCAGCTTCTAATAAAGTTATCCTAAATAATGTATTTGCAGAATGCCAAACTGGGACAAGTACAATACCGAAAGCTATTAAACCCGCAAACCACCAGCGCTTTCTCCACCAACGCACCAGCCAAGTAAATATAATCAGTACATAAATTGCTAGTAACTGCCAAGTAGATATACTGCCTAAAGCTACAGCATTTCCTGGTAAATTGCTAAAAAACTCAACTAACTTAATTAGCCAATCTGTAGGGTAATGCAATACTCCAGCTAAAGCACTTCCGGCGGCAGGCCAAATTAATGCTGCTAAGGCACTAATAATCCCACCTATACTAATAATTGAAATTAAAGGTGTAGTAATAATATTTAGGAATAAACTGTAAGCAGGCACAACTCCAAAAACGAAAAGTTGTAAAGGTAAAGTCCAAATAGTGGCAGCAAGAGGGACAGCAATCAAAGAAGCGATCGCAGGTGGCAGCCATGCTAAAAGTTGCACAATCCTAGATGCTGTCACGATTAAACCCAGAGTTGCTAAAAAACTCAATTGAAAACCTAAATCCCAAATCCACAGAGGATTAAATATTAATAACAAAGTTGCTGCTAATAGCAGAGATCCCAACTGTTGGACTTTTCTATCTAAAACCAAGCCAATTAAAGCCGCAACACCCATAATTACAGCTCTAAGAACCGCAGGCTGAAAACCTGTTAAACTCAGAAAAATAATTAAAGCCAAAAAACCCAAAGTAAATTGCGTTCCCTTTTTTATCCGCCTTGCCAACTGTAATATCACACCCAAAATCAAGGAAGTTTGAAACCCAGAAGCTGCTAAAGCATGAGCCAATCCTGCTTGCACAAATAAATCGCGGATATCATAGGGTAAATCAACAGCTTTGCTACCCAAAACCATTGCACTGACAAGCGGTCCTTCAGGAATACCCAACCACCGAACTTGCGATTGCACAATTCGCTCACGAATTTGCCACCATCCCCATTGACGTTTCTCATCCGTATCCAGAACATTGATTTGCCGTCCACTTAGACCAGCAAATGACCCTTGTTGCTTGAGAAACTTCTGAAAGTCAAAAGCACCAGGGTTGGACGCAGTCTTCGGTTTATACAAAATCCCAGTTACAGCAATTTGTTGACCAGGATATAACCCAGTAGCCTGAAGTATCGGCACAGTCACATACAATTTACCCGTTACACCCTTTGGGATATCTGCTGGATCTTTATCATTTTTCACCTCATCCAGTTGAGTTGCTTCTAACCAAAATTGTCCCCGTTGGCTGCGAGTCAAGCGAGGACTACTACCCACTTCACCACGAACAATCACCAATTGTTCTTGATTAGTGTTATTGTCTGCGGGGACGAATGTACTAATGTCTTTTGTTCCTGGCTGTGGCATCCGCCATTGAAAATATACAGTTGCCAACAAACCAACTAAACCAGCAGCTATCCATACTCGAGGATAGAGAATAATTTGCCTAGTGTTAGGTACTGTCTTGGTTTTACTGCTAGTGTTTTCTGGTGGTTTCTGTGGAAGTTGCCGTAATGTAGTATGGCTTCTTCTAAACAGAACAGCTCCCACTATCCCTAAAACCAAAATCCACACACCGCCCCAAGGAACTGCTGTAAAAAGTAAACCTAGAATGTAGCCAAGACAAATAATCACACCAATCGTTTGAATCATAAAACTTCTGGTAAAAGCACCTGGCAAAAAGAATTTGCAGCTGACTTAAGAATGGTTGGGGGAGCAGTAAAGAAAAATCTTCATGCTTGTGGTGAAGTATAGTTCATTGAGTTTATACAAAAAAGCCCGCATCAGCAGGCTTTCTGATTTTAAATTTTTTCTCTGCACCTCTATGACTTTGCGTGAAGCAAACAAATATTTATAGCAAGAGGTCTAATTTTTAGTTTAGTCAAAGCAGCAAGTTCAATTTTAATGACCTTAAGTCGTTGAGATAATCGTACTTAGTCCATATTCCGCAGGCAGACAAAAACTTTTCAACATTTTTTAAATTATTGCATAGCAAGGCTTTTAGGCATTTATCTCGGGATGCGATCGCATCTCAAACATTAAATGCTAATCATCAACTTGTAGCTTATTGATACTATTCTCAATTAGCTTTTTATAGTGTTCAAGTTCAAAAACCTAGGAAACAGAGAGTAGATAAGGTAAAAAAGCCCTTATCTTTCTCATTGTCCTTTCTAGTGTTGGCAGCGTACAACGCTACTCACACTGTTGCCTTCTTCAACAACGGAAAACCTAACTTTTCCCTTTGCTCAACGTATGAATGAGCCACCTTTCGTGCCAGATGACGAATCCTAGCAATGTAACGAGTTCTCTCTGTCACTGAAATTACACCTCTAGCATCCAGTAAATTGAACGTGTGCGAACACTTCATCACATAATCTAGGCTTGGTAAAACCAATCCTCGCTCTGTCAATTGCGTGGCTTCTTGCTCATACAAGTTAAATAGTGTAAGCAGTAACTCAGGATTCGATGCTTCAAAGTTGTAGGTACTCTGCTCAATCTCATTTTGCAGGAAAACATCTCCATAGGTAATATTGTCTGTCCAATGAATTTTTGTAATTGCTTCCACTTGCTGGAGGTACATCGTCAGGCGCTCTAACCCGTATGTAATCTCAATAGATACCGGACGGCAATCGATTCCTCCACACTGTTGGAAATAGGTAAATTGAGTAATTTCCATTCCATCCAACCATACTTCCCAACCAGTACCCCAAGCGCCTACCGTCGCATCTTCCCAGTTGTCTTCCACAAAGCGAACATCATGGTCTTCAGGACGAATGCCTAAAGCTCTTAAAGAATTGAGATAAATTTCTTGAATATTATCTGGTGATGGCTTAATCAGGACTTGGTACTGATAATAGTGTTGAAAACGATTTGGGTTTTCGCCATAACGTCCATCCGTAGGACGACGACACGGTTCAACATAAGCAACAGCCCAAGGTTCGGGTCCTAATGCTCTTAAAAAGGTATGAGGATTCTTGGTGCCAGCTCCCTTTTCAATGTCGTAGGGCTGGGCGATAAAACAACCTTGGTTGCCCCAGAAAAGATGGAGTGTGGCAATAACCGACTGAAAATTCACGCTATCCCCTCCTAACTCAGCAAAGTGCATACACCATTGTTGCTTACAACCCAGGACAGTGGGCTATTTGAGGGGTCGAAAAAAACTTTCCAAAGAAAATTGGAAAAAGAGTTGACACTGAAGGTTAGGTTAGCTATATTGGATAAGTGCCCAAGAGACGG